>CAZTAL010000167.1:0-5504 GCA_964611525.1 uncultured Prolixibacteraceae bacterium | reverse complement strand
ATTTGAGTTGCCACACATACACCAACATTGCCTTCCCGCATGGAATGCAGACTAACTGTGCCATGGCCCCTGTCAGGTTTATCCGTCATTGCTTCCTCGCTCCGGCGAATCTCGTCAACCGTCCATCTGAGATCCCGGTTCCATTCCATGGCATTCATAGCCAAATCAAGATGTCCGTCAAATATTAAAGTACTATTTCCCATTACTTTTACCGTGCCAATTCAAAAATAGCTTCTATTTCAACCGGAGCATTCAGAGGCAGTGTCATTCCCACAGCACTTCTGACGCCAATCCCGTTTTCTTTACCAAAAACATCAGCCATAAATTCACTAAATCCGTTAATAACTGCCGGATGCTGATGAAAACCGGATGTGGAATTCACCATTCCGAATACTTTTATTATCCGTTTAATACTGTTTAAATCTCCGAAATGTTCCTTAATAATTGATAACATTGTCAGTCCCACCTGCCTCGCAGCAAGCTTTCCTTCTTCTATATCGAGATCCTCTCCCAACTTGCCGGACATCAGGGTACCATCAGTTCTGACAGGTAACTGTCCTGATACATAAAGAAGATTATCAACAACAAGTACAGGCTTATAAACTCCAGCAGGTTTGGGTGCAGGCGGTAATGTCAGTCCAAGTTCACTAATTTTTGATTCAATGTTTTGTGTCATTTTATTATTTTTTTTGTTATTGAATATTTTCAAACGGACAAATAATTTTTTCAAATTTATTAATTTTAATTGTTTGTCTGTTCATTAGCAGTGAATATGTTGTTAAACACTCCGGACATTCCAAAATGCTGAAATCACAGTAACAGCCATCAATAATATATGATAAAATATTGATATTTAAAATTATATGCCGAAAAGACAGACTGATTTAATACGCCAAAAACATGAGGTGTGTGCGCACACACCTCAATAAAATCCCTTAAATTTATTTGATATTAATTCTTTAATAACTAAAATTGCACCAGTTAAAAAATAAAAACCTGAATATCTATAGTGAAGTCGCTATAAAGTTATACAAAATGTATTAATATCGGGAAATGCAATTAAATGTTTTAAAATCGTTGTTGCCATTATGGTCTTTAACTTTGAAATTAGCATTTCCTATAGTTACATGCGATACAGAAGCACAATAGATTTTCATTATAAGTTTAATAAATTTATATCAAATTAAAAATTAAATTATTATGGCCAAATACAGTTTAAAACCCGTTGAAGTTCCTGAGATTAATACTAAATTCAGAAAGATTACCACCAAGCTTCCTGTTCCTGAATCGCTGAGTATATTCGATTCTTTGTCGGAATCGGAACCGGTTTCTATGATGGGTCAACCACCTGTGGTATGGGACAAAGCCGTGGGTTTTCAGGTATATGATAAATGGGGTAATAAATGGCTGGACTGGTCTTCAGGAGTATTGATAACAAATGCAGGTCACGGACGGAAAGAAATAATCGACGGACTGAGACAACTGTTAGACAAAAATCTTATTGCAACTTATGTTTTTGTGCATGAAAAAAGGGCGGAACTGACAAAAATGCTTCAGGAGCTGGCTCCGGATCCATCCAACTACTCTGTTTTTCTTCTGAGTACTGGCAGTGAAGCTACAGAAAACTGTATTAAGCTTGCCAAGACATATGCATTAAATAAATACGGTCCGAAGAAAAAATATTTTGTTTCATTTACAAATGCTTTTCATGGCAGGACTTTAGGTGCGCAACTTGCAGGTGGTATGGAAAACCAGAGAAAATGGATCATCGATGAGGGAAAAACCTTTATTCATGTGCCGTTCCCTGATGGTTACAAGAATGAAGACATATCATTTGACCTGTTTTTGAGAACTCTGAAAGAAAATGGAGTTGAACCTGATGAGATTGCAGGAATGATGACAGAATCTTACCAGGGAGTAGGCCCTGATTTCCTGCCTGTTGAATATGCTCAGCAACTGGATGCTTTCTGTAAAAAACATGATATAGTTACTATCTATGATGAAGTTCAGTCGGGCTTCGGACGAACAGGAAAAATGTTCGCTTATGAACATTATGATATAATCCCTGATCTGATCGTATGCGGTAAAGGCATTTCATCTTCCCTGCCCATTTCCGCGGTAATAGGAAGAAAGAATATTATGGGACTGTATGCCCCGGGATCAATGACTTCAACGCATTCCGGCAGTCCGTTACCTGTTGTTGCAGCTATTGAAAACATTAAGATCATTAAAAAAGAAAATCTTGCTGAAAAAGCGTATGAACTGGGAAATATTTTATGTCCCGGCCTGAAAAAGATACAGCAAAAATATCCTGATGTATTAGGTTGTGTTCAGTGCAAAGGATTAGTAGCCGGTATTCAAGTGGTAAAAAAAGGCACTAAAGAACCTGACCCTGAACTGGCGACAAAAATAAATGAAAAATGTTTCCACAAAGGACTGCTGATGTTTGCCCCTGTAGGAATAGCAGGAGAATGTATAAAAATTTCTCCTCCCTTGATTATTTCAAAAGAGGCGTTAATTGAAGGTATAAATGTTTTGGAAGAAGCATGCGATGAAACGATCATGAATTTTTTTAATCAAAAAATACATACAAAAGAATGATTAAAAAAATTTATGTGAGAGCAAAGCGGTTCCATTTGTTCTCAAATTTTTAATTAGCTTATTTTGTGATAATTATAAAATTTTAAACAAATGAAATAATAGGAGGAAAATAAGCTCTTAGAGGTCTACCCTAGAGGTAAAAAATATAATCATCTCTACGGTAAAAAATTTAAAAATGAACATTTTAAATAATAGCGTGAAATGTAAAACTTTAATATATTTTCATTTTTAGATATTTATTCATAAAAAGAATATGAAAGACTTTTTTTCAGACATCTAATAACATCATAATAATATTTGTAAATCATAATAAATCAACGTCCTAATAAATATAAATAATAATGACTAATAACAAAACAGATGTAACAATAGTAGGCGGTGGAATGATCACTCATGATCTGATCTTACCATCAACCTATCATCTTCAAAGGACAGGTATAGTCAATGACATAAATATATGTGCACTCGATTCCGGCCCCCTGAATATCCTGAAAAATTCAAAAGAAATACTAAATGCTTTCCCAGGACAGGATTTCGAAGCCCACCCATCTGTTTCCGAACCAGAGGAAAATAAATTCCCTGATCTCTATAAGGAAGTGCTGGCAAAAATGAAACCCAGGCAACTAGTGGTAGTTGCCATGCCCGACCAGCTCCACTACCCTGTTATTATGGAAGCATTAAAAAACAACCAGCATATCTTATGTGTAAAACCTCTTGTGCTGAAATATGAGCAAACTGTGGAAATAGAAAAGGCAGCTCATGAGAAAGGACTGTTTATAGGGATTGAATACCATAAAAGATTCGACAACAGGGCTTTGATGGCTAAAAAGAGTTATGCTCTGAAACAGTTAGGTGAATTTATAATAGGTGAAGCAAAAATGATAGAACCCTATTTTTACAGGTCGTCCAATTTCCAGAACTGGTTTACTTGCGACAAAACCGATCCTTTTGTCTATGTTGGCTGTCATTATGTTGACCTGGTATATTTTATCACCGGATTAAAACCTGTGGAAGTCTCGGTAACAGGTATCAAAGGAAAATTTCCAAATGGAAATGAAGGATATATGTGGGCAAACGGCAGAGTACGGTATGAAAATAATGCATTACTTTCTGTAATAGACGGATTGGGGTATCCTGACGAAGGTGCAGGAAGTAATGAGCAAAACCTGCACATGTATTTTGAAGGCAATGGTAAATCAGGTCATCTCAAACATAACGATCAGTTTCGCGGAGTTGAATATTCATACCTGGAAGGTATTGGTCCGGGAGGAACTCATTTCAATTATGTAAGCCCTGACTTTTTCAGACTCATTCCGTGGGAAGGCAAAGGAGAAAAACCTGTCGGCTACGGTTATGAATCAGTTGCCGCAAGCATAAAAATGGCTCATTCTATCGAAAACCAGGTAAGATCATTATCCGCAGAAAAATCTTTAAAAAAGAGACAGGAACTCATCAAATCTGTTGATGAAAAAGGTATATTAGCAACACCTGCAAATAGTTATATTAACGAGCTGGTTGTAGAAGCAGCCAGATTATCAATACTTAATGACGGCGAAATTGCTATTATAAAATATGGCGATAATCCGCATGTACATTTAAGAAACAAGTAGTATATTTTATTCAGCTATTGCCTATATTGAATTTATTTTGTAGTTTGCCGTTTGGAATTTTTCCCGGCGACCATGAAAAAATGGATTAAACAATTGTTTATTTCTGTCCTGATTTTACTCTCATTCTCATCAAGAAGTTATGGACAGATGGAACCTGTGCTGACTCAGTACATGTTCAATATGCAAGTTGTCAATCCCGCCTACGCTGGTATGTGGGAAAAAATTGGTTTCTCCTCACTAATAAGAAAGCAGTGGACAGGAATAAATCGTTCACCCCTGACTGAAGTTTTTTCTTTTCATAGTCCTTTAAAAAGCGAATATACGGGTATCGGATTAAATGTAACGAATGACCATTTCGGCAGGGAAAAAAGATTCGGGGTTTTTGGCGACTATGCTTACGAAGTATCGCTCACACCACAAACAAGAATGAGACTGGGACTAAAATTCGGATTCTACAATTACAAAAACCCGTTGACTCAATACCAGCTTTATCCCGATGGTTATTATGATCCCGCCTTTGCTGAGGATGTTGACCTTAAGTTTCTTCCAAATTTCGGTGTTGGGGCATTTCTTTATAATGAAGACTATTATATCAGTTTTTCAATACCCAAACTGATGAAAAATGACTTTAAGGCCAATATAAACAACTATTCTTCCTTGTCAGAAATACGAACTTTTTATCTTGCTGCCGGTTATGTTTACCGTTTTGTTACATTAAATAATTTAGTATTTAAGCCAAATATGATGGTAAGGGCAATGTGGGATCTTCCTCTTCAATTCGATATCGGTGCCAATTTACTTATACGGGAACAATTGTGGCTGGGATTAATGTGGCGGTCAGCAAATGCAGTAAGCTTTGTCTCACAATGGATATTCGATAACAATCTCAGACTGGGATTTGCAATGGATTTAACTTATAATGAAATATTCCCTTATCAATACGGAACTTACGAAATAACTCTGGGATTTGATATTGACTTTTACGGACGAAGTTATATAAGAGCAAAATATTTCTAAATCATACTATTACGAAGGCAGTTTGCTAAAAATATGTTTGTACTTTCAAATATTGTGCCCACTCTCTTTTATAACTTCTTTTTCTCAAGTTATTTTTCTTGGGGCTATATTGCCAGATAATTAGGGACTAAAAAGTATATTTTGTTATCGAATTTTGAGCGTACTCTAAAAAAGTATGAGTTCAGTATAAAAACTAAAATTTTTATTGATTAATACTTTATGTTATTTTATAAATGTCTAAAAATCAGTTTAATAAATTTTTTAAATTTGCCTAAA
>CAZTAL010000166.1:0-4368 GCA_964611525.1 uncultured Prolixibacteraceae bacterium | reverse complement strand
GCCTGATATTGCCATTATTGAAAGAGAAGGGATACCATCTTTGTAAGCATTGGTACAAAAAGAACGCCTGGCAGTATGGGTACTGATAACTTCATGTTTAGGATATTTTTTCTCAATCCTCATCCCGTTAATATTTTCAGTCTTGATAAATACGGAATTTAATTCTGCGGTCCTGGCTGCTTCTTTCAGATAATCATTAAACTTTTGGTTGGATATTGGTTTGGGAAGTTTCCCATTATACTTGTTTATGATATTCCAGACAATACCGTTAATAGGGATTACAGCCTTTCCCCCGGTCTTTTGTTGTTTAATGGTAAATATGTTGTCTGTAATCCGTTCCGGCCTTATTTGCTGAATATCGCTGTATCTGACCCCTGTCCATGCTGCAACAACAAATATATCCCTTACCCTTTCAAGATAGGTTTTTTTACTAAAATCATGTTCATAAAACTTTTTCAGTTCCTCTTTGGTTAGATAAATATTTTCCGCTTCCTCTGAAATAGCTTTAAATTTCCGGCTCTTATATTTCATGTGTTTGTTAATGCCTTTCTCTGTTGCAGCATTAAGAAATACTTTTAGCGTTCTTATTTTTTTCCCTCTGGTGTTTACTGCTAAATATTTTTCCTTTACAATATTTCCATCCTTGTCCCTGATGATTACTTTTTGATGCTTTAAGAAATTTATAAAGTTGTTGTAAAACTCAAGGTCAATATCAATGAAATCAGGTTCTCCATATTCCTGTGCATACTTTTTTAACAGATTGAAGGTATTAGCATATTCAAGCTTTGTCCGGTAATTGATTGACTGACCTGTATCTGGATTGGTTCTCTTATCAACATTATCAATGAAATGATGTTTTATAAAATTAAATAATGACATATTTTCTGGAAGGTATTTGTCAGGATTATAAAGTTTATCTATGGTTTTATTTAGCCAGTCCCGGTTTATTTTGGATTTGTCGAGAGTATTATCATATTCTTTAATGATATGCTGTTCTAACTTATTTAGAGACTTCTGAAAATCATCCTTTTCCTCAAATTCAGCAATATCCCGGACAATGCTCTTCTCATTGTTCCAGTAATCCGGTTTTATTTCCTTTCGAGATTTAGCAATTAGGTCAAATTGCCTGCCATTTGAAAACCTGACTAAAATATTAATTCTCTCAATTTTCTTTTTTGATTTTGTCTTGCCTTTGGGATTTGTAACAAAGAATTTTATTTTTGCAGCCATGATAATAAGTATTAAAATTCATATCAAAGATATTAAAAGAATTTTATTTATCTCGACATTATCCCGACAATTTTTAAAACAATCGAAATTTATTGAAAAGATGAAAGTTCGGCAAATATTTCAGATAGTAATGTATTTTACTGAAAATCAATAAAATTATTCTTTGTATTCATGAATTAAAATTTTTAATGAAATTGCATAGAATTGCATAGATGAGAGTTCAGGTGGGACTACTTTAAAATTTATTAATGAGTTCAGTATAAAAACTAAAATTTTTATTGATTAATACTTTATGTTATTTTATAAATATCTAAAAATCAGTTTAATAAATTCTTTAAATTTGCCTAAAAAGGGCGCGAAGCGCCTTTTTAGACTTGGCTCATTAATTATTTGAAAACGAATGCTTTAAAGGTGTTCGTTTTTCTTTTTGGTCAACCATTGGTCAACATTTGGAAAATAATGCTTAAATTTGAATTGTTATTTGTTGCCAAATAAATAACATCTGAACGTAAAAATGGGGTTGCAATTGGCGCCATCTTTTTTTGATAGCTCAAATGCCATTAGCATATATGATATTTTTTATGGCGTGAAAACAGCGGATTTATTATATTTGTTAACTACTTGCCTGTGAGGGATTGGGAATATGATATTAATCATTTGTTCATTATATATGGTGAAAGATGTGCTGTTCTTTAAATCCAGCAGTTACCTGTTTACACAAAATTTTTCACGGGCTCAACCTATTTTTTTCCACTAACTACATTCCCATTTCCTCAAAATGGAATTTAATTCATTACGTATATGATCTCGTGCCATTTCTTTATCAAATCCTTCTTTCCATAGGAGTTCACCATAATTTGTATAAGAATGACGGATATGAGCTATTACGGCATTTCGCACTTCGAAATCTCTCAAATTTTTTGTATGAATCGATCTTCCTACTCTACCACTGCTTATTTCACATGTATGTTCTGCTATTTCAAATTCCTCATTTTTAGGACAACATGGGAAAAGGTCTCTAATTTTTTTGCAAAATTATTTCGATATTGTAACTCCTTTTTATCTCTATAAATTTTTGCTTTTTTACGATGTTCCTTTCTATAATTGGAATCTTTTTCACATTCTTTTACAGTGATTTACTCACGGCCTGCTGTGTATTCCGCAAGGGGCGGAAGCCATAGCTATAGGTCGAAAACGCTGGTTCGTAACGCGACATAATTACAAGTAGCACCGCCTGTTGCAACATCCGGTCAATGGCGGTGGGGATGCCCAGAAGGCGTATCTTGCCGCCTCCTTTGGGTATCTCTTTGCCTCTGATCGGTTGTGCATGGTAGTTTCCCGTGCGAATCTGTTCGGTCAGGGTGGAACGATGCTCGTGTAGATAAGCTTCTAACTCACTTACCTTCATGCCGTCTACTCCCCCTGCTCCTTTGTTACGAACTACTTCCCTGCAGGCCATCGAAAGATTGGCCGGTTGCAGGATTTTCTCAATCAGTTTTTCTTCCATTCTCTTTGCTGTTTCCTGTTACGCTTTCGCTGGGCTGGTAAGCTTTTAACTTAGACCTCCCGGATAAATTTGTAACGATTTAAAGTTCCGTCCTTCGGTGTCCACTTCTTGTGTCGGGAAATCCGGATAATACAGTTCGCTCGTACGCCGCAATATTCCTTCCGGTTAATACTGTGGAGCGGTAGCATCCTCACCTACTTTGACTTCTGCTGAATGCTCCACTTGTCCAGCTCGTGGACGTGAAGCTATCCCCTGGTAAGAGCTTTATCCTTCAATCTATTCCTGTCGCATCTACACAACTGTTCCTTTGGTGTTCTTTGGGCTTTACAATGATGTGCTTGCTTACCCGAACAATCATGCCTCATATGCGCCTTACAGGATATGCTATTCCTGTAATACCTGTTCGTCAGTACAGACTTTTGCCGGTTGGCTTCCTTCACTGCATACCTCACGGTAAACCAGCTTGCCACTTGCTAATGCTTCGAGGCAGCCTGCCCCGTAGCTTTAGCGTACGGGGTTACCCTCGCGCATAAGGGACTTTTACCCCGTGAAATGCAAAGCAATTTTTGCAAAGCAAAAATTATTTCACGGGGTGAACCCTCTGGATAAAATTACCCCACACTCTATGGCTCCTTGAAAAAAATTTGTATTTTTTAAACTTTTTCTGGAACTTCGAGGTGGGTGCACTGCTGCTCATGCAGGACACACACAAGCGGTCATAGCCAATAGGCATTGTTGAAAATTAAAAGATTAAATTTGTGGAACAGAATTTATAACAAATGACAGAAATCAGACATAATCCTGAAAATCTATATTATAAAGTTGTAAAGTTATTAAAACAGGCTCAAAGCAATGTTGTACAATCTGTTAATAAAACTATGGTTTTGACCTATTTTGAGATAGGGAGAATGATTGTAGAAGAAGAACAAAAAGGGAAAGATAGAGCAGAATATGGACAACAACTAATCCACGAACTTTCAAATAGACTTTCGACTGAATTTGACAAAGGATTCTCTCCGACAAATATTAAACAAATGCGGAGCTTTTACCTGATTTATTCAAAAAGTCAGACAGTGTCTGACGAATTTAATTTAAGCTGGTCACATTATTTAAAATTAATGAGGATTAAGGATGAAAACGAACGTCGGTTTTACGAAAAGAGCGCGAAGCGCCTTTTTAGACTTGTCTCATTCATAATTGTAATTTTAAGATTTCTACGTTTTTTCAGGGCAAGCCTGAAAAAAACCGCTTCGCGGGAAATATTGTCTGTTTTAAAACTAACAACATGTTGGTGAGTTTTGCGGCCTAAGCGCCTATAAAAGTATAACTAATTATTTCATTTCTTTGAATTCATAAAAAAATATCTTTTAAAACCTTCTAAACAATAATATAGGTACCGCTAGATATCCAATGCTACAGCTAAGCACAGCCTGTGCTTAATGTATGGACTGTGGCTGTAGCATCAAGTGAAAAGGATTATAACAAGTGAGATGAATAATTTGAGAAAGTTGAATCTATCGAAATTGAAATGAAATATTATACTTAATTCATCATAATTAAAATCTGGCAAGAAAGAAAATAAATATTAACTTTGAATTATATAAATCCGATTACTATTATTTTATTCTAAA
>CAZTAL010000165.1:0-9193 GCA_964611525.1 uncultured Prolixibacteraceae bacterium | reverse complement strand
GGATATAGAAGAGATGGTTGAAGGGACAGAAGATAACTGTACACCTTATGATGATCTGGAGATCACTGTTTTCCCCAGAACGTTTCAATGCATACATGTCGGCGAGCCTGTAGAAGTTAAGGTAACAGCTATTGATACTGTGGGAAATTCTTACAGCGAGTGAACAACGGTAACTGTGCATGATACTATACCTCCTGTGATGAACTGCCAGGATATTGAAGTTGCCCTTGATGAGGGGTATGGTACGAGTGGTATGTTTCCCCTGGGAACCTCGCTTGAAACATGGACGGCTACAGATAATGAAGATAACACAGCCACTATGTTTTTCAACATCACAATCTCCACTTACAACGGAGCTCCGGCAATTGACGCGGTAGATGATATTATTATGGTAAGGGATTCCGGTGCAATGGTGTTAACACTAACAGGTATTACACACGGAATGGATTGTGAGGAACAGACAGTAACTGAAGTGACGGTTTCGTCTTCTGATACTACGATAGTAAAAACAACTGTAGAATACGAGGCCGGAGCTGATACAGCCTCACTGCACCTTAATCCGGCAGATTTCGGTCAGGCTGAAATTACAGTTACAGTGATGGATGACGGTGGCATTGAGAACAGAGGCACAGATGTTACTGAAATAACTTTTAAGGTTGATGTTGTGGAAGAAATGCCGGTTTATTCTGATTTTGATTTAGCCGACATGAAAGTTAACCTGTATCCCAATCCTACCCGGGACATGGTTTATATTGATATTAACCGCAATGTAACGAGGCCAGTAGATTTATCGGTTTACACGATATCTGGCAAACAGATCATACGCAAAATATTTAACGATTCTCAATACATTTCATTCAGCATGAAGGATCATGTTTCGGGAATGTATTTTGTAAAGATGAATATTGATGGTCAGCAGGTAGTTAAAAAGCTTGTACTCGACAGGCAATAAGTAAAATAGTTTATATTTTAAACAGGCTGTCCATGGGGGCAGCCTGTTTTTTCCTCCATACATGGCCTATTTCCTGGCGATAAAAATATACTATTAAGAAATTATAAAATAATAAATAGTAGGGGTAAACCCTCTACTTTTTTATACAACCCATAGATTCAGGCTGCTACCTGTATTTTTATCATTTCATCGAATGCAACAGTTTATGACTTGGCTGACCAGATAATCCGGTATGATTTCCAACGTAGTTTTTTAAAGCCCTATTATAAACTCAATCCCAGATACAATAAAGTTATGATCTTGTCTAATTCCTTGTTTCCCTTTTACAGGTTACTAATAATGGAATGAAAGAAATAAAAATTAATTGGTATTCAATAGCCGATAGACCTGTTTACATTTAAACAGAATTAAATTTAATGAAGATTCATTGAGAAATAATTATAAAAATAATTAATTTTAGGCATTTTCTGAATGCAGAAATGAGTGGATAATGGATAGATGTTGTTATGGTGGAAATAATATTCATAAGAAATAGGTCGAATGGAGTTGCTCTGAACTTGATATGAATAGGGAATATAGTTAAAAAAAACATTAAAAAATTGTGCACTGAATATGGCAAATAATGCCAGGTTGAATGAATAAAATCTAAATAAAAAAATAATTAAAATGAAACGAGCATGAATTTTTTTAATCGAAAATTACACAAAAGTGAATGTTTAAAAAAGTTTATGTAAGAACGAAGTAGTTCCATGTGTTCTCAAATTTTTAATTAGTTTATTTTTAAATAATTATAAAATTTTAAACGAATGAAAAACAATCCAAATTCTTTAAATTATTTTATCGCCTTTTTTATCGGCTCATTAACCTTAGTGTTACTTAGCAGTTGCAATACACCATCACAACAAAAAGATAAAAACCCTGAAGAAGCAGGTGCATACATTGAAGAACCTGATGAATACACAGTCGCAGCCTATGTGTGGCCTTCCTGCCACCACGATGAACGTTTTGGCGACATGCTGTGGCCTGAAGGTACAGGGGAATGGGAAGTTATTAAAAAAGGCAATCCTCGTTTTGATGGCCATTATCAGCCACGCTTGCCTCTGTGGGGGTATGAATTGGATAATAATCCGCAAGTAGTTGAGAAATGGATTGATGTAGCTGTTGACCATGGAGTTGATATTTTTATTTATGATTGGTACTGGTTTGACGAAGGCCCTTTCCTGGAAAGTGCTCTTAATGATGGTTTCCTGAAGGCAGAGAATAATTCAAAAATGCAATTTTATATAATGTGGGCCAACCATAATGTAAGAAGGAACTATTGGAATGTGCACAAGTTTAAGGACGATACTTCTATACTTTGGGACGGGGCTGTAGATTGGGACAATTTCAAAATAATTGTTGACAGGGTAATTGAGCAGTATTTCAAACAGCCAAACTATTTCAAGATCGATGGTAAACCGGTATTTTCCATATTCAGTATAGGAAATTTGCTGAGAAGTTTTGGCGGTAGCGTTGAGGAAACACGTGAAGCGCTGGATTATTTCAGGGATGAAGTTAAAAAAGCCGGTTTTCCGGGGTTACATATACAATGGAATCAAGGGGGAGGTTCCATCATGTCAGAAGAAGCAGCTAAACAATTTTCCGAAAGGGTAAGCAATATGAATTTCAACAGTGTGGCATTGTATAACATGGGAGGCCGTAGTGAAGATTATTTGATTTATGGCACCAATTCGAGGAAAATAAGAAAACAAATGGATTCAATTTTGGATGTGCCACTGTTTCCCTGTGTTTCTATTGGCTGGGACGACACACCGCGTTTCCCTGCTAAAGGTATCCACGATGTGGTGCACTACCATAATACACCTTCAAGTTTTGCTGCTTTGCTACAAAAAGCAAAAGAATATACGGACAGCCATCCTGAACATCCAAAATTAATCACTATCAATGCATGGAACGAGTGGGTTGAAGGCAGCTACCTGTTGCCCGACATGCTAAACGGATTTGGCTACCTTGAAGCCGTCAAAAAAGTTATGAGCGGAGAATATGACAAGAAGTTTTAGCTGCATTTTTTCTGAAAACAAAAAAAACAGCATCATTCGTTTCCAGATGCAATGGAACTTTGATCTGATCATCAATAACAGAATAGGATATATTTCCAAAAAATCAATGTCAAAAAAGAACAAATACAAATAACTTTACATTAAATCAATAAATTATTGAATCTGGTTGAGATAGAATAACATAACATTTTAACGACCCTTTGGTTTTTCCAGGTACTGCTTCACGGGGAGGTAATGTGTAATCAAAGAATATTAATGGCACAAATAATGTTGCACTCAGAAACCTGCGCATTCAAAAAGAAAAGGAGAACAAAATTTTTACAACCAACCTGATTTCAATAAACGACTTTCTCTTTTTAAATGGCAACATAATAATTGATACATTATTATTGGAAGCAGATGCAAGCGGTAAATTTTTTATTAATAATATCCCATTCCGGTGCAATACAATTAACCACTAATATTCACAATTTATATCAAACCGGGCAGCACAATAATTTTCCGGATATATTTCGCAATCCGACTTCAGGAACTTGTATTATCCATTATTTTGTTGAAAATGAGTCCAAATGTTTAATTTGATATGAATGGCAGATTGATAGCCCAGTCTTTAAATGAATATCGACCAGCCGGCTCTCACCAAATGTAATCTCAATATGAAATTTATCAAACGGCATATACTTTATTCATTTCTCAAAATAATTATTAGAAATTGACAATTAAGTCTGTTTTAAACAAAAACACGCCCCTGTAAAAAAAAGAATAAGGGAGAAAATAATCTGTAAATATTAAAATTTTCTTAGTCCCTATTCCCCTGCCTATTTTTATCGGTATGAGAAAATTTTATCACTTTGATAATTTTTTATAAGAATATTATTACAGTAATTGTCTATTTTTGTTTATATTAGAGGGGAGTATGACAAGCTGCATAAAAATTGTACTACAGGTAATGTATTTGAAAGAGAAATTATTATGACAGAGGGTAAAAGAGATAGGACAATTAATAAATCAATAAATTCTTACAGATCATGGTATCTGAGAATTTCTGGCCATTCATTTCCAAATAAGGAATTCATTGTCCCCTGGCAAATTTCGAACGACAAAAATGAAACAGAGCATCCGGAAAAAAATAACCTGTCAAAAAAATAGATTAAATTAATATTTCATAATAATAACAATTTAAAAATTTAAAGCAATGAAGAAACATTTACTGACAATAATTTTTGTAATTACCGTATTGCCGGTTCTTGCCCAGTCCCCTATTCAAAAGGGGAAGTTACAATTTAATGCAGGCGTGGGATTATCATCATGGGGCGTACCCGTATATCTTGGCTTGGATTATGGTGTTCATAAAGACATTACAATTGGCGGAGAACTGTCTTACAGGGGGTACCACGACCGGTTCAATGATGTTAAATACAATCACTCCGTGATAGGGATATCGGGAAACGGGAACTATCATTTTAACAGTGTATTGAATATACCGGACAACTGGGATCTTTATGCAGGCTTAAATATTGGATTTTATATTTGGGATTCAGATGAAGATTACCCCGGTTCCTATACTTCAGGTTTAGGTATAGGTGCGCAAATTGGCGGTCGCTATTATTTTTCTGATAATATAGGAATAAATCTCGAATTTGGCGGAGGAAATGCATTTTCAGGCGGTAAAGTCGGTATTTCTATACTTTTATGATTTATTATTCGTTATGAATACATGAAAGTCTGTTATGTTATTAGGTTTTAAAATTTTTGTAACTGATATGAGATTAATAAGATCAGGAACATCACGAATTATTATTTGTTTGACATAATAAACTTATAAAAATTTGATCATGAAAATAGTAAAATCCACATCAGCCCTTATGATTGCAGCGGTTTTGATGTTTTTTAATTCATGCAGTGATGAGAATCTTGACAGCCGCACAGGCGTAAAATTAATTTTTACGTCCTCTTCATTTATTACTTTGAAAAGTGCTTCGGTTAATAGTATAGACACTGTAGTGATTACAGAAGCTCTAATTGGAGTTGAGAAAATAAAATTTAAGCCGCTTGGGGGAGATGACGATGATGATATGGGGAAAATTGTGTTCAACGGGCCATATGCCGTTGATCTAATTACCGGAGATTCAGATCCTGTAATTGACTGGGCAGAAATAGAACCCGGAATATATAAAGAAATTGAATTTGAGACGGAAGATATCCTTGGTGAAGACAAGGCAGTAATCATTAAGGGAACAATAATTTTTTCCGATCAGTCTGAAACTCCTTTTGAATTTATAACCGATGATGACTTTGATATAGAAGCCGAAAATGATCATGGCTTCACTATAAGTGAGGGCGTAATAAATGATGTTCTGGTTATTTTTAATCTGTCTGACCTGTTTGCCGGCATTGATTTGTCATCTGCCGAAAAGGATGAAAATGGCATATTGTTTTTTACAGATGACATTAATGAAAACATCACTGATGAATTAGAAGATAAACTTGATGATATCAGCAGTTGTGAGGAGTATGACGATGATGATGATGATGATGATGATGATGATGACAACGACGATTGATTGATCATTATCGGAGATATCTCCACTCCATAATCTTGTGAATACCTTTTAACAAAAAATTTTCCCATAACTCCATACTGCTGGAGGGTTCACCATGTAGCTCTACTTCCAGGGTAAAATCTTCTGTTTTTCCACCAATCTCCTTGGTGATAAACGGTGCCGTATTATTAAAATCGCCCGGAAAAACGATTTTTCATTTATCTTAGTTTAATTGCCAGAGTAACAATTTCATGAGGCTTAATATCCATTGTAATTGAATTATTCCTAATAACAATCCCTGTATCTTCATCTATCGGCAATTCAACCAGATTTAATTTTCGCACTGACTGCACATCTTCAGGAAGGGTAACTTTTAATTCTTTTTCTTTACCTTCCACTTCCACAAGTCGGATAATCATTTTTTCAGAATCTTCAGCTTTTTTGATTCTTGTCATGTGCACACCTTTTGCATTAAGTGAAATTAAGGAACCTGTTTCAGAACGTGTTGCATGGCCTGTTCCGTGTGCAAGTGACGGGGTTCGTTAGCAAGGACAGGTACATTAAAATCATCATCTTCTTGCCAGACTCCCTCAGTCCAGTCACCTGCGTGAGGGTACAGTGCATAACTTATCTTAAACTTACCAAGGTTGGGATATATATACCGGGCAGCCTGGCTTTTGGATCATGGTATAATCAGGGAATTCATCCATAAATGCAACTGCCTGCCTTAGATTGTCGTTGCACATTTTCATAATCTCGAAATAATCCCACAACCAGTTCATATCCATGTGGGCATGTCCAATTACATGAATGGTGTCTTTGGTATTCCCGTCACTTTGTCGATATGAATATTTTATAGGACTTATTATAAAAGCAACTAAATATATAAACCAAAGAAAATCAATAGTTGAAAGATTTTTTTCATCTTTTGGTACTTTATTGGTTCATGATCTAAAATTATACAATTAAACGGAAAACCTAAATTATTATAATAAAACGAGCATGAATTTTTTTAATCAAAAAATTTATCTCATTATTATTAATCTTCTTATGGCATTCTTTTTTATCTAAAATAGAATCTACAGGCGAAACCGGTGTTTAATTGGATGATAAAACTGCTAACCACTCAAAATCTCCTGGGGCAGTTATCCTGATGATCTTCCCTCCCTGAACATTATCTTCAGATATATATTCCCCTTTTCTAATATTGAGCCATTTCAGTGAAAAGGAAGAATTAACAGCACTGAGATCCAGGGCTACTTCTCCCCCATCTGTAAAAAATATTATGTATATATCTCCTGGTTTGGAAGTAAGGAAGGCCTCATTTTCTTCCCGTTCAGAAAGCAATTCATTTCCAGGAGTCAGATCCCAGAAATTAACGACAGACTCAATTTTCCTGGCTGCTTTTACTGAGGCAATTGACAATTCCGAGAGTCCCAGACCCGATGAAGGCCTGTGAAAACGGGCCGAAGCCACACCCCCAATCACATGTCTCCACCAGCGTTCCAGTCCGTCTTTTGTATTCCCGTGTCGGCCGCCATCCGCACCATAAGTCTTGACAGTATTCAAAGGCCGTGGGTGAGATGAGATGTAATCTCTGACCCACTGAAAATTATCCCAGTGAACCTGTCCCTTTTTCTGATTATTCTGTGAAACATCACAAAAAGCATAACGTTCAGGATGGTCAAACGTACGTTTATGATGTTCTGAAGTCAAATCCCAGTTATCCCACATTTCAGTAACACATACTTCTTTCCCTGCTTCCTTGGCTTTACCTAAAATAAATTCAGCCCAAAAAACAGCCCATTCTTCATCTGCGGATGTTTCATTATCCATACAGTAGAGCACATGATTATGATAAAAAGAATAAGAAAGCAATTTTTCTACGAATTTTTTTTGATATTTCAACAAAACATCATTATTCATCTGATTGGGGGTAGTAAAGAAAAACGGTTGCTTATTGCGACCTGGATGGTCAAGATATATTTCTGCCAATAGCGATTCATCGCCTGAATAGTTAATATTATTTTCAGGATTATAAGGATGCGGAGGCCAGTTATTACGTGAGTAGTCAAACCTGTCCCAAACCTCAATCTGAACTATGATATCTCTTTTGGCAGTTTCGTTGAGGAAAAACCTGAATCTTTCCCAATACTCTTCATTCCATTTGTCCAGATCATATTTATCTCCTTCAATTTGTTTAAAAGGATAAAGCTCGAATCCTTTATCCCGCCGGTCACTCATGGTATTACGCACATAGTTGGCACCGACAGCTTTCATTGAATCGAGATGACGAATAAGAATTTCAGCAGGCCATTGAAAAAGATT
Source organism: uncultured Prolixibacteraceae bacterium (assembly GCA_964611525.1). Lineage (GTDB taxonomy): Bacteria > Bacteroidota > Bacteroidia > Bacteroidales > Prolixibacteraceae > JAAYJR01. The sequence goes on along the minus strand of CAZTAL010000165.1, from coordinate 1,310 downwards.
ATCATCACTGCTCGCTCCCAGTAACATAACAGGCTTTCCCTTAAACTGCCAGAAACATGGATTCTCCTCCCATGGTTTTATCCTATCCTCAGCATCTCTGATTGGCTGGCAACTGAGATAACAGATAACCCCAAAAACTATTAACAGTAACTTTGTTTTATTCATAATAAAAAATTTTACAATTAAATATAATTATGCATAAAAATCATAGTGTTATTGTATACCATTCTTTTACAAAAGACATTTGAATTTAAGATAAGTTGAACAAATGATATTTTCCCTGAATTGTAATAGTAAAAAAGTATTTTATTTTTATCTGAATTGTATTTATCCCCGGCAACAAGATTGGCCAATACATCTCGCATTGTACTCGAACCCAATTTATAATATGCCAAAATTCAATAGTATATTATTATCATGATTTATTAAGTCTTGAATTTTACAACTATTTCATGTAGTATATACAATGAACTCTTTCCCATAAAAATAGCAAAAGGAATATAAAAAACAAACCAATTATTGATATGAATTATGCCTAAGATAAGTTACATACAAACAATTCTGAATGCTTTCTCCTCAATCGATATCGAAACACCTCGACTTTATCTTAAAGATGAATATTCTTAGAATACATATCGAAAGAGATAAGAGACTATCTTGCTCAAACACACAAGCCTTTCGGGTATAGCCCCGCAAGAACATGACCACACCAAAAGGATGTGGATTTTTAAGGCTAATTAAATTTATTCCTTTCGTAACAACAATAAACCAGGCCTGAAATATTTACATATTTAACTAATTCTCATTTCAAATTATTCCCCAAACCTGTATCCTATACCTGATTCGGTTATTAATAGTTTTGGGTTTGAAGGGTTATCTTCAATTTTCTTTCTCAATTGAGCCACAAAAACTCTTAAATACTGGGTTTGTTCAATGTATCCATAACCCCATATTTCTTTTAAAATATATTAATGAGTCAGTACACGTCCGCTATTTTTGGCCAGCATAAGAAGTAAAGAAAATTCAGTGGCGGTAAATTTCAATATTTCATTATTTTTACGCACAACCCTATTGGCAATGTCAATAGTCAATGAGCCGAAGGTCAGTTCTGAAATGTCGGATTTATCATTGACCGACCTTAATGCAGCTCTGATACGAGCCAGCAACTCTCCGGTTCTGAATGGTTTAGTGATATAATCGTTGGCTCCGTTGTCAAGTGCCCTTATTATTTCTTCTTCCGAATCTTTAACCGACAAGATAACAACAGGTTTCTGATACCATTCCCTGAGTTTTTTCAGAATTTCCTGACC
>CAZTAL010000164.1:0-4771 GCA_964611525.1 uncultured Prolixibacteraceae bacterium | reverse complement strand
AGTTCTACATTGCACGCCACTATTGGAAATGCTCATTGCAAAATTTTTCACCGTAGCTATGGCTACGCTTTCAAAATTTTTTATTGTGCTTTCCAACATTAACGCACACTGTAGAACTTCATGACGATCCCACTTTAGATATTTAGGTAGTAACTGAAAGTTAGCTGAATGCTAATCAGGGGAAAATATTAATGTAAAACTTCCATAAACTGAAGCAATTCCGGTGCCATCGGTTTCTATATAATTTTGTCCTACAGCATAAAATGTCTTACTACCCGGACTAACATTGTAGACTCGTGTATGTGAAAATGGATTCGTATTAATATCATTATTAAAAGCTTCAACAGCAACATTTCCGTCGTTTGCACCCCATGATGGAGTATTACTTGCCGCAAGTATAATTCTGTCACCCGGACTGGAAATACATTTACCGTCAAACCGTAATAAAACCTTGCCGGAAACAGAAGGATTTATGGCAATTTGTGCCAAAGTAGCAGCAGAACCTTTAAAATCGAAATTAGTCTTATTGATACCCAAAAAATGAACAACAGAACCTGAAGCAGGAATAAACTGAACCGTGAGGCTTCCATAAATTGATGCAATTCCGGTACCAGCGGTTTCCACGTAATTATGAGCTATTGCATAAAAGGTATGACTTCCCGGACTGACATCATAAACCCTGGTGTGTGAAAACGAATTCGTGTTAATATCGTCACTGACAGCTTCAAAACTGACAGATCCGTCATTAATACCCCATGAAGTTGTATTACTTGCAGCAAGAATAATTCTATCACCAGGACTGGAAATACAATATCCGTCAAATTTGACTATTGCTTTCCCTGAAACAGAGGGCTTAATCGTTACTGAACCGACAGTTGTTTCACTGGCCAAATTTATATTAAGCTTATTTATAGAGTAAAAGCCTAAAAGTGAGGTTGAAGCCGGAATAAATTGGACGGTAAGGCTTCCGTAAATTGATGCAATCCCCGTACCAGCGGTCTCAACATAATTTTGAGCTACTGCATAAAAGGTATTATTTCCCTGACTGACATTGTATACTCGTGTATGTGAAAATGAACTACCATTTATATCACTGTTAATTGCCTCAACCGTAACACATCTGTCATCTGCTCCCCAGGATGTAGAATTACTTGCTGCCAAAATAATCCTGTCACCCGGACTGGAAAAGCACATACCATCAAATGAAACGATAACTTTCCCTGAGACCGGGGGATTTATGGTAATTTGTCCTAATGTTTTTCTACTTCTTAAATTAATATTTGTCTGGTTTATTCCTAAATATTCCAATATGTTTACTACATCAATAGGAGTCGTAAAGTTAGAATTTGTGGAGTAAACAGTACCTTTTGAATTTTCAGCTTGAATTTTATATTCATATTCTGTTCCGGATGGAAGATTGGTTAAGTTAGCATATACTTCTTGCAGAGAATTACCTGTAACCGTTTTTGGATTAGCGTCAATGGATATCCATTCTGATGATGATTTCTTTTTATAAAGAAATGTAATAGTTGTAGAAGTTCCATTTGCATTTACCTTCCCGTTTAAAGTGGCAGAATTAACTTTAACATTTGTTGCTGGATCAATAGTGACAGTGGGCTTAAAAACTGGAGTAATACTAGTCGAAACAGTGTTGCTCTGATTTTCTCCTGCATAGGCGTATAAACGGTATTGGTGCAGTTCTCCTCCTTTTAGATCTGAATCTGACCAACTTGTTGCTGTTTTGCCCGGTGAGGCAATATTGGCGTATCCAGGATTTCCAACCTTTCTTTCGATCTTGAATCCTTCAATATTAGTATTATCCTGATTCCATGTCAGGTTCACAAAATTATCCGACTGAGCAGCCTTAAAATTTGAAGGCGTCCATATTTCTTTTGGACAATCCGGATCAAAAGGATTGGTAATTTCTTTTTTGCATGAAATATTTAAAATCAAAAGAATCGGCATTCCCACTAATATTTTTGTTATTGTTTTCATCTCTTTAAGATTTTATAATTACCATTAAAAAACTTTCAGACTTTTTCGGGATACATGATATAATAAATATTTAAAAATTATATGAAAGGGTTAGCTTGCCGCCTTCCTTCAGGGGCATAACATGGAATCCCAGTGAAGATTTAGCATCAGATTGTTTTTTTGCATGCCTGACAGCTTGAATTCCTGAGATAATTGTGGCTGCAAACGCGACCGGATATATCTTATCCAGTGTTTCATATTTTTTTCGTATGTCCTTTGCATCAGTAGTTGCAGTTTTATATTCGTTATGCAAACTGCTTGATTTAAGCAATAGAGCTGTACCCGCTGCAGCCGTTGTTGCCGAAGAAATGATCCAGATTGTTTTCATTTTCCTGTGCTTGTCATAAGTTAACAAAGTTTCTCCGGTTGAAACAGGTTTCGGAGCTTTTCCGGGTAATACTATTTCCATAGTTTTTGTTGATGATAAATTGCTGGATGAGTTTTTTGCTATAAGCTCAATTTTGTATTGACCGGTATTTCTGTAACGGTGTGAAGGATCGGTTTCTGTTGATGTATTTTTGTTCCTTCCACTGGATGGATCGCCAAAATCCCATAAATAACTGTCAGCATTGGATGAAAGATTTTTAAATTCTATTATTATGGGTACTGATTGTTTTTTCAGGTTTTCAAATCCGATTATTTTAAAATCGGCAACAGTAGGCTCATGTTCTTTAACAATAATTGTTTCGTAAAAAATGCTTTCCAATTTTAATTTGGTATTATATGCAGTTAAAGAAATGGTATACTTTCCGCCTTTTTTAAAATTATGTAATGGATTTTCTTCAAACGAATTATTTTCAATCCCGGAATTTGCATCCCCAAAATTCCATTCATAACTATCAGCATTCTCTGAGAGATTCTTGAAATTAATTTTACATGGTGCAAAAAAATTACCGTTTTCAGGAGTTAACTGAAATATCGCTTTTGGTTCATTTTCACGGTATGCATAAACATTAACCTCAATTTTTTCAATTGCTTGTTTAAAATCATCTTCAAAATTCCAGTAAATTATTTTATTCCCTGCGGTCATTGCATGTCCATAATCACCAAACAGATTATGAGAATTGGGTATTACCGGTTCTCCTTCGTAAAGAAGTTCCAAAACAACATAAAAATATTTAGTACCGTCATTAGCTGTAATGTCGTAATTGATAAATAATTTTTGTTCATCCGAAACCGTTGTGCGGACGTTAGAGGCATAATTGTCCTGAGCATGAACATAAGTCGATAGTAAAGCTGTTAATAAAATGCTCCAGTAAAATTTTTTAAATTTCATATGTTTTAAATTTTATAATTATAACAAAATAAATTAATTAAAAATTTAAGAACCTATGGAACCACTTGGTTCTCACATAAATTTTTTTAGTCATACTCTTGTGTGTATTTTTTGATTTAAAAAATTCATGCTCGTTTCATTATTATAAATGTTTATTTTAAAGGCATAAAATGGAATTCTTAATCACAAGATGGGGCGTAATTTCGCTTCCACCGTTAATTGACAAACCACCAAAATAATGTATATTAAACCATTAAAATTAGATTTGGATAAGAATAATATTTGCCAAACCGTCAGTAATATTTACATCTTGAATTGCTGTCCATAAAACCGGACACCCGGTAATGTTATTTGTAATAACTTACCGATATACTATAGTAACCATCTACTACCATATTCCCTGTATTATCGGGAAGGAGCATCTGAATTGAAGAGGTTTTTGGTATCTGCGCAGAACCATAATATCCTTAAAAGCTAACAGTGTAAACGTAAAAGCATATTTAAAAAATACAACAATATGTATGAAAAAACTAAAGATCGAAGAACTGACCTACATTCTTAATTGCTGAAATACCTACATCGTTATTTGCTAAAATACCAGCATTCATAATTGACAAAACCTGCGTTGCTATTTGCCGGTTAAACTCAAAAGTTAGTTTTTATCACTCTTTGTAATAAAATGTTTATCAATATTTTAAATGTCCGGGTTAATTACGATATAGAACAGCAATTTGTTACATAATACTTCTTAAATATTTTTAACTCCGTTAACATTTATGCTTTTCCTTATTAATGCTAAAAATTATAATATTTGATAGAATGCGGATAACGCGATTATACGAATGATCTATAAACACAGATTTTCACGGTAAAGGTAACACGTAATTCCCAATAAACATTTATTCCCCAAATTTTATTATCAGTTTGATTATCAATGGATAGATTTATTTTTTTATTTCTGTTAAATAAAATAAAAACAATGAAAAGATAAGCATATGGATTTAAAGATATAGAATTTTTTAAGCTGAAAATTTATAGCTTGCATGAGAAAAACTAGGCATTAGTCGGATGAACCTGTTTTTATTATTTTGGCGTAAGCTCACTTTTTTTAAGTGTTATTTCATACAGGATAGTTCCATTTTCATGGATTAACCTGAAGGTAACTTCGGGATCTGACAATGTTGTATCGAAAGAAAACTCTCCAAAAGCTATTGCATCTGTCCCATGGTAGCCAAATAGCTGATTAGTAGTGTCTTTGGCCATTGCATCTGGTCCGGGTACTCCCCCAAGTGATCCTGCTTCAAATTCATAAAATGTAAAACCTGACGGTCTTGGAATAGTAAATCCTCGTGCACCGTGCCTGTCACCACAAACCAATAATACGCCGGATATATTTTCAGCCTCGATAAAATTGAAAAGTTCTTCACGGGCCTTAGTATCCCATGTTCCCCATGAATCCTT
>CAZTAL010000163.1:0-3099 GCA_964611525.1 uncultured Prolixibacteraceae bacterium | reverse complement strand
AATTTTCCCGAATAAACACGTACTCCTATATTATGCGGTGATCTGTCAATAAATTGATGCAGTGATCTTAATTTTCCCAGATAAGGAAATAAAAATACTTAGTATAAAAGAGGAGGATAATTTTAGTGTTCATTGTATAAAAGAGGGGGTTAATTGTTAATTTTTTTGTATAAAAGAGGGGGTAATTTTTAAACAAGGTAGCATGATAAGTTGGTTATTTTTTTTACGTTATTTTGGAAGATTATAAACCGGAAACGTTCAGCCTTCTGTAGATTTTAGTTGTGCGATTAATCATATTTCTGGTGGTATTAATTGCAGATATTAACTAAAATGGGAATTTATATGTAAATTTGTGTAAAAAATAATATGCCGGAAGTATTTAGAGAATTGGGATTTGTTTTTTTTTTCTATTCAAATGAAGGAAACGAACCTATGCATATTCATGTAAGAAAAACCGGAGGGTTTGCAAAATATTGGATTGAACCAATTGAACTTGAATTTTCGCAAGGGATGAAAGTTAAGGATCTGAAAACTGCCGAAAAATTAATAAAAAATCATGTCGAACTGATAAAATCAAGATGGTATGAAGTACATGGTAGCTGAATTGCTTTTTAAAGTTAAAAAAGCATGGTATGAAAATAATATGATTTGCATGTTGATGTCAGATAATAAAGAAATAAGGTTTCCGGTTGATGCTAATAAAAAGTTGAAAAATGCTACAGAGGAACAAAGGAATAATATAGAAATAATTTGTAACGGCACTGGTTTGCATTGGCCTGATCTTGATGAAGACCTATCGGTTACTGGTATAATTGAAGGTCGTTACGGACATTAAAGTGGTATAGTTTGTATAATGAGGGGGATAACTAATTGAGATACAAAAATTTATATTTCAGTGGACATGCAACCTTACAAATGTTTAAACGCAGAATCGAGGTTGAAAATATTGAAAAGATATTGAAAACGGGTAAAGTAATTAAGGAATATCCGGAAGATAAACCATATGCAAGTTTTTTGATACTTGGTTTTATTGATAACAGACCTATTCACATTGTAGCATCGTTGGATGATCATAAAAATTGCTATATTATAACAGCATATGAGCCTGACATCAAATTATGGAATGAAAATTTTACAACAAAAAAATAAATACTATGGAATGTGTAATTTGTAAAAACGGAACCACAAAAAAGGGCAAGGTAACAGTTACCCTGGAACGTGATAAGTCAATCATTGCCATTAAAGGAGTACCTGCACAGATTTGTCAGAACTGTGGAGAGTATTATCTTGATCCTGAAACGACAAAAGAAGAACTAAAAAGAGCAGAACAGGCAGCCGAAAAAGGAGTTGAGATTGAAGTGATAAAAATGAACAATGTAGCATGATATCATTTCATCTTTACCAAGTCCAAATGGCTAAAAAAATTCTTAATTCATCAGGATATACTCACCACGATTATAGAACGTAGATTTTCAGGTTATATCCAGAAAAATCCTTTTAATACTGCAATAAATACTGTTCATCCAAAAAAGCTCTGATTTTTTTATCGAGTGTCCACAATTTAGAGCCGGAAACAATAGTGGCGAATATAATACAGGCATCAATAAGCCCGATTCCTTTACTGATCAGTTTTTCTTTTTGAGAATATTCTCCTGCCATAATATAGAGTTGATCAATATTTATATCCGGGATCAGCTTATAATATGCCTTTAGCATTTCCATCTCTCTCTTATTGTGAGCCCCTTGCAAGAGTTCGGCAAATATTAATTCAATTGTTATGATCTCCCCTTTTTCAATATATTGCTGACAAATATTAAAATATTTTTCGTTTCCCTTAAAATACTCAATCCACACTGAAGTGTCTAATATAATACTCATCTTACTCTCTGTTAAGATTTCTGATTTCTTCAGCAGTATATTTAAATCTCAAAGGTTCTTCATGGACAGAATTGTTCAAATCCTTTAACTTTTGTAGTCTGATATACTCGTTTAAAGCTATTTTTAAAGTTTGAGTTACAGTAGATGCCTTTGAATATCTCATCGCGTCTTTTATTGTGGCGTCATTAATGATTGCAGTGACTTTCATTTTTCAAAAATTTTAATACGATGCAATATACGATAATTTATCGTATTAATCAAAGAAATCAACTTCTATTAAACTTTTCTTCACTCCGGCCACAACTCATAAATAACAATAGATGCATCCCCTGTAAGACCAGATTCTACCAGATCCCATCCCGATGCATCAAATTCTGAATACCTTATACTTGCAAAATTTATATTATACCTAAAAATCTAAAATGAAAGTCTATTACAGTTCTACATTGCACGCCACTATTGGAAATGCTCATTTCAAAATTTTTCACCGTAGCGATGGCTACGCTTGCAAAATTTTTTATTGCGCTTCCCAATATTAACGCACACTGTAGAACTTCATGACGATCCCACTTTAGATATTTAGGTTATAATTATTGCTTTTCGTGGCAATTTTTATGAAATCATCTATATCCTTACCGCAATGCAGATTGTAAATAAAATAAATACATCCGTTTTCATTTCTTTTTCTAATAAAATCCAGATTATGTAAAGCCATTTCTTCCTTTTTGTTCCCCCATTCTTCAAGTAAGGATGATAATTTTTCCTTTGTAATTATTTTCAGGTTCGATAAAACCGAATCATCCAATTTCTGACGCACCTCTTCAAATGAAATCTGCATTACATACGGTAATAATAAGTCCCAGTGTTAACAAAAGCTGATTAAATACTTTCAGAAAAATATTCTTCCCCTGTTTAAAGTTGATTTGCTGGTATTTATTTTGCATCCCGGACAAAAATTTTTACAGGTCCTATTAATCCGGATGAGATCAGCGGATCATCCTTTTCATAATGTTTAGCTGTGGTGAATGTATATCGACCGGACGGACGGGGTTCATTATTCAGGAACCAATCCGGCCACTCCTTTAATGTTTCCCAGTCAAGCCAGTCACAATCTTCAGGTAACTGTTCATCCCCGATCATGCGATTGACCCAGCTATTTACAACATCTATTTCCAGTTGATTATCACCTGATTGTAAAGCATGAGTAATATCAACACGGTA
>CAZTAL010000162.1:0-5094 GCA_964611525.1 uncultured Prolixibacteraceae bacterium | reverse complement strand
TGTTATGCTTCCATTTGAGGTGAATTTAATTGCATTTTTTATTAGGTTGCTTAGTATACTTTCTAATTTATATTTATCAGTAAAAATTATCGCTTCCTGTCCGGCAACTTGTTTTTCAATATTAAATTTCAATCCCTTTTTATCAGTTTTAAGTTTGAAAAAATGATAGTAGTATTCCATAATATCTCTTATATTAACTTCCTCCAATTTTTTTTCTAAAATGCCTGTTTCAATTTTCGAAATCTCAATAATATCATTAAGGGTACTCAGTAATCTTTTCCCACTTTGATTTACAATATCTATGTACATATTTTGTTGAGATTCTTCCATTTCCGGTTCTTTAAGTAAGTCTAAAAACCCGAGTATGCCATTCATTGGTGTACGAATCTCATGGCTTAAATTAGCCAAAAATGCCGATTTTAAACGATCGCTTTCTTCAGCTTTTTCTTTAGCCTTTATAAGCTCCTCCCGGTACTTTTTTCTCTCTGTGATGTCCTGTTTTATAGCAACAAAATTTATTATCTCATTGCTGTCACTGAATATTGGAGATATACTGACAAATTCCCATACAAGCTCACCATTCTTATTCTTATTTAATATTTCCCCATACCAATTTTTCCCTGAGAGAATCGTATCCCAAAGTTTTTTATAAAATTCCTTGGTGTGATGCCCCGATTTTAATATACTGACTTTTTCACCCAATATTTCATTATGTGTATATCCAGTAGTTTTTAAAAATCTGGGATTTGCATATATTATTCTACTTTCCCTGTCAGTTATAAAAATACTTTCAGGACTTTGAACGATTGCAGTATTTAGAAGAATTAACTGATTTTCTATTTTTTTCTTTTCCGTTATATCAAAAAATATAGAATGGATCAATTTTTTCCCGCTGATCTCAACCAAACTATTAAAAGACTCAATGTGCTTTAATGCATGATCTTGTAATTTCGCCTGAAATTCAGTAGTAAATTTTTTACCTGTCTTTATTTGATTTAATCTATTTGATATTTCCAGGGACGGTGTCATACTTATATCTCTGATATTCATTTTCACAAGGTTTTTGTAAGAGCGGTTAAAAAACCGCGATGCGGCTTTATTTGCATCGACGATATTACCTGTATCAGGATCAATAAGTAATTTTGGAGCAGTATGATTTTTAAACAATAGACGGAATTTTCTTTCACTATCTAAAAGGTGTTTTTCCGTTTGTTTTCTTTCCAGTGCATTTGAAAATATATCCTCAAGCATTCTTAACAATACTACATCTTCATCCTTCCAGATTCGAATATCATCGGTGTAATCAATCCCAATAAAACCATCTAATCTATTATTAATTTTTAAGGGCAGAACCAGCAGCGATTTAATATCTTGTTCTTCTAAAATTTCTTTCTCTTTACTGGCTTCTTTTGGCATTAATGAAACATTCCCGATCTTAATAACTTCATTTTTACGTAGTTTTTTCATCCACCAGGGAAAGATGTTGACCGGTAGGTTCTGAAGCATTTTTATCTGAGGGGTAACTCCTTCAGAACACCATTCATGGGTATTATCCATTATTTTACCATTTTCCCTCAGACGAAACAAGTATACCCGGCTTGCTCCGCATATATTCCCTATTTCTGCTAAAGATTTATTAATCGCATCATCCAGATTAAAATTGCCAATAAACCGTGAAGATATATTTGATATTGTCTTTTCAATTCTGAGTTTTTGGGCCAAACTTTCCTGTAATTCTTTTTGCTCTTTTATATCAATAAAAGAAGCCGTCATTCTTAGCGGAATACCTTCAGTGTCATAAATTAAACTGGCTGACAATAAGGTATTGAATTCTTCTCCATTCTTTTTTATTACTATAATTTCTCCTTGCCATCTGCCTTTTTCCAATAATCGGGATATAGCCTTCAATACTTTTCTTGATGATTTGTAAAAAAGCGTTATATGTTTTCCTAAAACCTCGTTTTCATTGTCATATCCCAACATGTTCAAAAAGGCTTTATTAACGTAAGACAGGTTGCCATCAAGATCAGCAAAGACAATCGCATTAATTGAATGGATAATGGCTAATTTTTTTTCATTCAATTCCTTTTCCGCTATTTTCTTTTCTGTAATATCCTCTATTAAGCCTTCAATTAAAATAGGAATATCGCTTTTACGAAAAATTCCGATACCATGTTCAATAACAAATTTTTCTTTTCCCCGGGCTGTAATAATCCTATATTCAATCTCAAAGGATTTATGAGCCTTAAGGGCTTCTGAAACTTTTTCATAAACCATTTCCCTGTCATCCGGGTGAATAATTTCAGAAAATGCTATTTTCTTATTATTAATTAGTTCATTTGGAGAATAGCCGGTAAGTTCATAACACCCCTTGCTTACAAATTGCATTGTCCAGTGTTCATCAAATTTACACATATAAGCCATGCCAAACAGATTATCAATTAGCGTTGTCAACTTACGTTGTGATTCACTTAAGGCATTCTCAATCTTTTTCCTATCGGTTATCTCAAAAAAGAAAGCATATATCTTATTAATCTCATTTGTTTCCTGATTAATTTGAGGAAGGATATCAATGGTTATCCATTTATATTTGTTGAGTTTATAGAAAAAAAATCCCAGATTCATTCCCTTTATCATTTTACCGGTTTTAATAACCGTCATAACAGGATTTTTCGGCAAAGAAGAATTCATCCCTTTTAATCTGAATTTATTCAGGCTTATATCAGATAATCTTTTGCCAATTAATTGATCCAATGATAAACCAAAAAATTTGATTGTTCTGTTATTTGCGTAAAGGAACTTTCCTTCAGGACAAAAAATCATTATTCCATTCGGTAGATTATGACTTATAAAATCCCAATCCGATTGGGTTAAAATTTTTGTAGCCATAAGCGAATATTTTGGGTTTGAATATTAAACTGAAGGGTATTATTTAATTATCCTCCCTATAAATAAATTCTTGTAAATGTAATATGGTAACCCGACATTATTAAATTCTTTAATCAAAAAAAACTATCATTATTATTCTACATAATCACTTACAGGAGATTTTAATCAAATATGTATTTTGTCTCATAGGAAATTTTACAATATTATTCGACGTAGACTCTTTTTTACTGTATATCCATCGCAAACTTTCACTTTGTCCTTTCTTGTAATTTCCATCCTTACTATTTTAAGACCAAAAATAAATACAATGAAAGAACTAATACAGCGTATTTGGATGCCTGTTCTGGGAATAATATCAACATTAGGATTTAAACAGATAAACGATAAAACAATCCTGTCACCTGATATAGCAGAGACAGTGCAGCATGTTACTAATTATGCTGTTAATGAGGGGCATTCATCACTTCTGGTTTATTTCTGGATCGGAATGCTCGGAGCTGCAGGAGGACTGGTATTAAAAATTATCTGGTCCCTGATTAAAAAATGGTTTCCCAAACTTAAAAATATCGACAAAAGAAACTAGTCATGAGTTGGAGTTCACCCAACGTAATCATTATAACGACGAGTTCCATTTTATGCTTTTAAAATAAACAATAATAATAAGATGAAATTCAATTGGAGTGAAAACAAAACTGAGTACAAAATTGGCCTGTGGTCATTGATCGCTTTTTTATTAATCTGGTTTATAGCACTTATCTTCGGATTTCCTGCATTTCCTGTAGGATATCTCGCTAAACTGCCTTTTGCCGGAATTGCGGTTATCACTTTTTGGCTTCTGGTATGGTTTATTATGGAAAAATCCCGGCCAATCCTGAAAGAATTAATAGATCCGGATACGATCACTAATAACATTAAACAATGCACACCTTTTCAAAAATTATTGTATGGTTTTTTCTGGTTTGCTCTGCTTTTCTGGGGTATGGTGGAAATAGCCTCCCGGCTGTAATTGAGCGATATCCTAAAATTTCTGAAATAACCAGGCTTCGCAATAAACTGATAGAAATTGCGGAAAGCCAGATTGGGATCCGGGAGTTGACGGGGAACAACGATGGCTCTCAAGTAGAACAATATTTAAAATCGGTAGGACTGGTAAAAGGATATCCCTGGTGCGTTGCTTTTGTTGTCTGGTGCCATTTGCAGATTTCAGCTGAGTTTAAAATACCAATTACAGCATGGTCGCCGGCTTTATTTAAATATAATGTCGTTTACCACTGGTTCCAGAAAAGAATAGAAGAGTGAATCCCACGGGGAGGTGAAGTTTTCGGGAAATATTTTGCATCCAAAAAACGAGTTGCTCATGTTGGAATAATAAAAATGAAATTCAGTAATCACTATCATACTATAGAAGGTAATACTTCTTTGATCGGAGCAATTTTGGAAAAGATGAATCTAATCCGAACTGAGAAAGAAAATCTAGATCGTGATGGGATCTGGGTGGCTCAGAAAATAAGAAAACCTGGGGATATTTTCATCACTTCAGATTATATAGGAGGATTGGAAATTAAACAAGCATTAAACTAAAAACATTATGAAACCAAATTTCAATCCCTGGAATACACTGGAAAACCTGTTCTGGATGTTTTTAACGGCTGTTTTAATGTATTTTTTTACTATTAAGCTGCTGTTACAAGAGCAACGGCTTTACCGGAAAGCATTGATTGAAATTGCTAAAATCGAGAAATACAAAATTGAATATGATCAAAGCAACGCAAAATTCAAATCCCGGGGGACAGCGAAAAATGATTTGGACTTTCAGGCTGATCTTCCTGTATTAAATATGTTCGCCACTGATTCCCTTAAATTGGATACCACTAATTTAAATGGCAAAAAATCTTTTTGGGGGAAATTAATATTTTGGAAGTAATTAATTCTAAATTATATAGCCGGAAATTTATTCAGAATATTAGGACTCTCAATCACTCCCCTATTCCTCATATATCTTTCAGTAGTGGCTAAGGTAGTATGGCCATTCTGCATTTGAGTTTCCTGTCTTGGAATACCTGTATTATCAGCCCTGATATTACCTGTATGCTTCCATGAATATAACTTATAAATTTCGGGCATTTTCAATTTCTTACGAAATCTAACAAACCGGTTACTTAAATTATTAATACTGACATGTTCTGGTCCGGGAACTCCTTTTTT
>CAZTAL010000161.1:0-21519 GCA_964611525.1 uncultured Prolixibacteraceae bacterium | reverse complement strand
TATGGGTGCAAAAGATTATGGGAATCCTGATTATCAGTTGGGAGAAGGATGCCTGGTTGATCAGTTGGTCGGACAGTATATGGCACATGTTTGCGGACTATTGTCTGATAATTTTAGATTAAAGGTAAAATACATATCTTTGGTATAAAAAAATCAAATTAATTGTATTAAAAATAATCATGAAATTACTTAAATACTTATTGTTTTACCTGCTAATAATATTCATCATGATAAACTGTGAGCAAAAGGAATCTTCTTCTGAAAGTATTCAATCAATAAAAACTGAATGGAAATCAGAATTTAAAAAACAACTTTCCCTGTTTGGCCACCGGAACTGGATTTTGGTAGTTGATAAAGCTTTCCCTGCGCAAAATGCCGAAGGTATTATAACGTTGGATACCGGTATGGATTTAATTGAGGTGCTCTATTTCGTTATGGAGGAGATTTATAATTCAACGCATGTAAAACCTGTTTTTTATAAGGATAAAGAACTTGATTATATTACAAAGCAACAGGTTTCGGAGATAGATAATTACAGAAGTTTTTTGAACGATGCAATCGGCGAATATGAACCACAGGTTATGTTGCATGATTCCGTATTTGTCAAAATTGATGAAGCTTCAAAATTATTTAAAGTTATGGTTTTAAAAACTAATGAAGTAATACCATATTCATCCGTTTTTATTGAACTTGACTGTAAATACTGGCCGGCTGAAAACGAGAAAGCTCTGCGCAGGGCAATGGTCGAATGAATCCCTGTTTCCTGGAATCTTATGGAACTGAACAAAATGGTGGCTGATGAGATTTTATTTATCTAACCATTGAGTAACGTACTGATATAAATCTAAAAGAATTAGGTGAAAATGTGATCTAAGCTGGTTCAAACAAATTGTTCAGATTGATGGTATTTTTTACAAAACCGAGTGAATATTGTTTTTCTTCCAGACCAAAAGTGGTTATCATGGTTAAAAAAACAGTCTTCCTCGTTTTGGTTTGGGTATGGAAAGCTGTTATTTTTTCCCCCAATTCAGTCCGGTAACCTTTATTGATGATATATGGGTCTTTTGAGAACGTATTTAGCCAAATAAATTTTTTGATTCGGTTAAAAGTAAGAAAAAATAAATAGATCTAGCCAAATGAAGCATGCATCATGAAAATATTTTTTTGATCAGAATAATTTATTTTTTTTGGTTGATTCCCTGATAATAAGGTCGTTCCGTATAACGACCGTCTCCGAAACGACATTTTTGTCTTTATTTTCTATTTGCCGTATCAGCAGTCGGGCAGCAGCCTGCCCCATTTCGAAGGCATGGTCATCTATAGTAGTGAGTGACGGCTCAATTATTGTAGAGGCCGGTGAATTGCTGAAGCCTATTACAGATAAATCGCCGGGAATATTCAGGTTTGTTTCCTTTGCAACCTGTATGGCACTGATTGCCGTGTGGTCATTTGCGCAAAACAAACCATCCGGGGGATGAGGCAGATTAAACAGTCTAACGGCAAATTCGCGACCTTCTTCGCTGTTTAGATTATTTGCATAGCAGATCAGATTATTATCTATTTTTATATTATTCTTTTGAAGTGCAGCCTTATAACCTTCAAGCCTGTGCTTGTAGACGGCTAAATTTTGATTGCCGGCAATATGGGCAATACGCTTGCATCCTGTAATAATTAAATGGGAACAGGCTTTAAATGCGGCATTATAGTCATCTATCAGGACTTTACTTGATTCAACTTCGGAAGGAACACGGTCATAAAATACCAGGGGAATATTATTATCGTTAAATTTTAAAAAATGATCAAACTTTTTTGTTTCGAGTGCCAGACAACCAATAATCCCGTCAGCCCTGTTTGAAAGAAGGACCCTGACATTCTCAACCTCTTTATGATAGGAATCCTTAGACTGAAAAATAGCAACATAATAGCCGGTTTTGTTAGCTGTTTCCTCAATTCCACTGATAACATAAGAATGAAAGTGCCTGTCGATCCTGGGAACCAGCACGCCAATAAGATTAGTCTTTTTCCTTCTCAGATTTGATGCTATAGAATTTGGGAAATAGCCAAGTTCTGCTGCAAGCTTTTGTACCCTCCTACAGGTTTCTTTTCCAATGCCCGGGTGATCATGCAATGCCCTTGAAACAGTAGATGGCGACAATTGCAACTGATCGGCCAGTTTTGTTATGGTAATTCGTTTGCTTTCCATAGTGAGCAGATTATAAAAGTTTCACCTTCAGCAACTGAAATATCTGATAGCACTTTTTATTACATTTTATGAAGAATAAATCAGGATATATGATATAAAACGATTGCATTAAAAATTGTTATAATAATAATTTTTATACAAAAATAGCATTATTTTACTTTTAAAAAAGTATATGCTGATTTGCTTATAATTTATTTTTTTATAGGGTAAACAGACTGAAGAATGTTTTTTTATCCTCTGATTGTAATATTTAAAAAAAATTATGCAAACGTTTGCATAAATTATATAAATAAGTAATTTTGTAAAGTGGAAGTTTTATTAAAGCTTTTAAATAATGATTTATTGGTTTTAATGGAAGTTGAGGGCAAGCATAACGCAATCAGCGAAATTTATTGGCAGACTCTCTTTGGCGGGAGAATGGCAATTTTAAAGCTATAAAAAGTTAACTTATGTGCTAAAAAAGCGTAAAATTATCAGGATAATATACAGGCCATAACAAACCGGCTTGTAAAAATAATAACCTGTGAAAAAAATTAAAGAGCAATATTTAAAAGTCAGTCCCCGTATGAAATACTTGTTATTTTCGGTATTCACGATATTTAGCTTAATATGTGGATCAGTATCTTCGAAGGGTCAGGTTATTTTTTCAGGCGATAATTTATCAGGTACAGAATTAATGTTGTCAGAGGAGGTTAAAAATTTTCGTAGCGAAATGATAATGGGTATGTACGGTTATTTTAAACAAGCTTCGAGATCTTGCCTGCAAAGTCGTGAAACTCACTGGAATCGTAATTATTCATCTCCTGTAGCCTATTCGGAATCAATTGAGCCAAATCGTAACCGGTTTAAAAAGATTATTGGTGTTATAGGTGAGCGGGAGCCTCTTGAAGGATTGACACTGGTGGAAACTACTTTTATGAAATCCCTCGTTGCTGAAACCGGATATTATAGTATTTTTAATGTAAGCTGGCCGGTATTGGAAGGAATAACAGGGACAGGTTTATGGATAGAACCTCATTCTGAAGCCAAGGCGCAAATAGTGGTTTTACCTGATGCTGACCAAACGCCGGAAATGTTAATGGGATTAACGCCAGAGGTATCGCAAAAAATGGTAAATGAATTCGACTCCAGAGAGTCATTAATTAAGTCAAGGGAAAGGAAATTTTATAAATCTGAGGAGATTCAATTTGCCAGGCGGTTTGCTGAAGCGGGATGTAGAGTAATTATTCCTGTTTTGATCAACAGGGAAGCAAGATGGTCAGGAACCCCTGGTGTCAGAATGACTAACCAGTCTCATCGTGAATTTATTTACCGGCGGGCTTATGAAGTTGGTCGTCATATTATTGGATATGAGGTGCAAAAGGTATTGGCGGCGGTCGATTGGTTTGAACAGAAGTCGCCCGGACTGCCGGTGGCAGTGGCAGGGTATGGTGAGGGCGGGTTGATTGCTTTTTATAGTACAGCAGTTGATAGTCGTATAAAAGGAGCGTTGGTAAGTGGCTATTTCCGTGAAAGGGAAGATGTTTGGCAGGAGCCAATTTATCGTAATGTCTGGGGCTTGTTAGAGGAATTTGGTGATGCGGGGGTTGCCGGATTAATAGTACCACGGATGCTGATAATTGAAGCATCCAAGGGTCCTGAAGTGATAGGTGCGCCAGATCCACAAGATAATCAGAGGGATGTGGCCGCACCGGGAGTGTTAATGACACCGCCTCTTGAATCGGTGAAAAAGGAAGCAGAAAAGGCAGAAATAATATTCACAAAACTTGGTTATGCTGATAATTTAAAGGTTATTATAAGTGGTAATGGAGAAGGTCACCCCGGCACAGCAGAAGCAACAGAAAAATTATTAACCGGTATAGGGGTCGGGTCAGGAAAGGCGGAGTATGAAGATGGACTGATAACTGATAGAAGGATTGGTTTTGATCCCGAATTAAGAATGCGTGATCAATTTGATGAATTATTAGGCCATTTGGATGAGGTTATTGAACAAAGTCCGAAGCAGCGCGAGAAATTTTGGAGCAGGGCTGTCCCGTCATCCATAGATAGTTGGGAGGAGACAACACAATCATACAGGGAATATTTTCATAATGAATTAATCGGAAGTATGCCCGAACCTTCAGAACCATTCAATCCGTCCACAAGGTTAACATATGAGACTCCTGACTGGCGTGGATACTGGGTTAAACTGGATGTATGGCCGGAGATAATTGCAGGGGGGATATTATTAATTCCAAAAGATATTAATCCTGGAGAAAAGCGTCCGGTAGTTGTTTTTCAGCATGGCCTGGGTGGATTACCCGAACCGTTGGTTGATCCTGGTATTGAATCTGCATACCATTCTTTTGGTTCAAAACTGGCTGAACAAGGTTTTATAGTTTATGCCCCCCAGAATCCTTATGGCCTGCTGATAGAAGAACCTAATAATCAAAAGATATTCAGGATTGTCCAGCGAATGGCAAATCCATTAAAGCAATCTTTATTTTCAGTAATAATAGGTCAGCACAAACAGACGCTTAAATGGTTAAGACAATTGCCTTTCGTGGATGAGAAACGTATAGGATTTTATGGGTTGTCATATGGAGGAAAAACAGCTATGCGCGTGCCTCCTGTTCTTAAAGATTATTCTGTTGTCATCTGTTCGGGAGATTTTAATGAATGGGTATGGAAAAATACCTCCCTTCATTTTCCAGCTAGTTATATGTTTGTACATGAATATGAAATTTTTGAATTTAATCTTGCCAATACTTTTAATTATGCTGAAATGGCGGGACTCATAGCTCCGCGTCCCTTCATGGTGGAACGGGGTCACCGGGATGGGGTTGCACCAGATGAATGGGTTGCTTATGAATATGCCAAGGTGCGCAGGCTTTATGACCGGCTAGGCATTGGTGACCGCACAACTATTGAATTTTTTAACGGTCCGCATGAGATACACGGGGTAGGTACAATGAAGTTTCTGAATAAACATTTGAGAGGATATGAAAATAGTAATAAATAGCCGGAGATATTGCTACACAATTTTTGATAATTTTTTTTAGAGGAGGCTTTTTTGTTTGCTTTTTTTAGCTATAGAAAAAGTAAGAGGGTATATAAAGATGTACAACTTTTTAAATAATTTTTTACTGATGAGTTTAGTCTCTTATGTAACTTTTTCTTTATCAAGTTATTTTTCTCGGGGCTACATTGCCAGATAATGAGGGACTAAAAAGGCGTTTTGTGCCAAATTTAGCCAAATTTATAAAATTTATTAAACTGTTTTACAGTTAGTTATAAAAAGGCAAAAAATATTTACAGATGAAAATTTTATTTTTTATACTGAATTCATAGATAGTTACAAAATTTTAAACGGAAGAGTGTATTATACCAGAAAATCTAAAAAGAGTAATAAATCATAAAGATAAAGTGTTATGAAGAATACATCGGTAGAAAACAAAAACAGCCAAATATCTGAAAAAGAGGAATCAAAGGATCAACCTTTTTTCAGAACTAATTACACCAGGCGTCAGTTTGTGGGGAAAAGTTTATTGGGTGGGGCAGGCATAGCAGGCGCGTCATTCGGACTGATGGGGCAACTGTCCAAAGGCAACAACAATGTATCGGCAAATGACAGGATAATTTTGGGAGTAATGGGATTGGGAAGCAGGAATTGTTTCCTGATAGAGGAGTTTATCAAGCAGGGTGCCGAGATTGCATGGATTTGTGATGTTGATAAGAGGCGGATCCCTGACGGGTTAAAAGCATGCAGGGGTGAAAGCTGGCAGGCAAGAACTCCGCAGGATTTTAGATGGACCGAATCCAGCCCTGGTCAGAAGAGGGTGCCTAAAACCACGCAGGATTTCAGGGACATGCTGGATGATAAAGAAATAGATGCTATGATTATATCACCTGGCACTCATTGGGCTCCACTTGCGACTATCATGGCATGCCAGGCAGGGAAGGATGTATATGTTGAAAAGCCTCTTTCGCATGATGTATATGAAGGCAGGAAGATGGTCGAGGCTGCAAGGAAGTATAAAAGGATTGTCCAGGTAGGAGCTCAAAACAGGAGTGGTAAATATCATGAGAAAGCAATAGATTATCTCAAGGACGGTGGTATCGGGAAAATTCATTATATCAGGGTTTTGAATATGCTGAATGGCAGGATGGGAACTCCGGGTCCTTATCCTGAGAAGGCTGTTCCTGAAGAGTTTGATTATGACATGTGGTGTGGTCCGGCGCCTAAGCGACCGTATAATCCGAGAAAGACCGGTCCCGGTGTATGGCGCTATTTCTGGGATTATTCGGGCAGTGATTCCGAATCTATTCACCAGTTGGATGTTGCAAGGTGGGTAACGACTGCTTTAACAGGACTTGAATATCCCCGTTCGGTTTATAGCATGGGTGATGTACGCTACCCGGAGAGGGTTGCTGATGTTCCTGATTCGCTGAAAGCCCTCTATGATTACGGAGATATTGCTTTATCACTGGAAATTGACTGGTGGACAAGCTTGATTAAGGTTCCCCGTGAAGCTGTAAGGTGGAGTACAACACGCTTTCCCGAATGGCAATTTAACGGTACCAGGATAGAAATTTATGGTACTGACGGTATGATGTATCTTGGAAGGCATGGAGGCGGATGGCAGGCTTTTGATGCGGATGGACAGCCGGCAGCTATGCTTACAGGTATTATGCCGATAAAAGAACATATTGCAAATTTCCTGGATTGTGTCCGCAGCAGGAAACTTCCTAATTGTGATATTGAGAAGGGCCATATCTCGCAAGCGATTTCACATATGGCTTATATATCTTATCGTGTTGGGAATCAATTACTGAAAATAGATGGCAGGAATGAAAGATTTATTGATAACAGTGAAGCTAATTCTTTTCTGGCACGGCCGGGTGGCGGACGTGTACCTTGGAAAATCCCGCGGCAAGTTTAGAGATTATATTCAGGAGCAAGCTCAACAATTATAATGAGAAAAATTTTTTTTGAATAAATAATTGATAATTAAATTTTTAGTCTAAGCAGATGAAAAGCAGAATTTATAACAGATTAGTTAATGGCAGAACATTAAAGTCAATATTCGAAAATGCAGGTAAAATGACAAGATTAATTTTGATTATTGTTCTGATTGGAATAATTGGATTTTTTAATATTAGAAGTGTAAATGCCTCGTGGTTAAAGGCTGGAGTGGCAAAAGTAAATATTACAAATGTCCAGCCCGGCGAACTTGTCATTGACTCACTTTATGTGAAAGCACTGATCCTTGACGATGGTTCTGAAAAGTTTGTTCTAATTACTGTTGATGCAGTGGCGATTGGAAGAATCGGGTCAATAGGTAATGATTATCTTAAAAATGTTCGTTCGGGAATAACGGAAGAACTGGGGATAGACAGATCAAATATAATGGTCAATGCCAGCCACTTGCACGGTGCAGGTTACCATGTCAGTCCTGATATTGAAAAGCTAACAATACAGGCAGTAAGAAAAGCTTCTAAAAATATGATGCCCGTGAGCGTGGGAGCCGGAACTGGCTATGAAGACAGGATAACGGAGAACCATATTCTTAAATTAAAAAATGGTAAAGGATGGGCTATCCGGCATGCTAATCCGATGCCCCCTTGTGAAGAAGTTGAAGGTATAGGCCCAATTGATCCAGAAATAGGGATCCTGCGCTTAGATAAGAAAAATGGGGAAACCTTGGCTGTTGTTTATAATTTTACCGGTCATCCTTATCAGGCTGTTTCCGGGACAGGAACAACATCGGGTTATTATGGATTTGCTTCAGACATGATAGAAGATAATTTAAGTGAGGAGACCATAGCCCTTTTTGTTCAGGGATTCAGCGGTGATGTGATACCAATTCTTTATAAGGATGTACATAGTATAAGGAGTCAGGAGCCTCTGGGAAATATGCTTGGATTAAGTGTTCTTGAAGCTGTAAAAAAAATAGATACTGATAAAAGGGGAGAATTGAAAGTAATTGATGAGGTCATTAAGCTTCCCAGAAGGACCGATTTTGCAGAACGGTTGGCGTCTATGAAAGCGGAGCAGCAAGCACTTCTTCGTTCACTTCGAAGTACAAGTCTGAACATTAAAACTTTTATTCCTCTTTATATTAAGTATAATCTCCATGAAGAATACCCGTCTTATTATTCCCACAGATATATGCATGATGAGATGATTGGGAGGGACGACATGAAGAAGCTGGATGAAGAGAACAGGAGAAATATAAATAAATATCTTAAAAATATTTATGCAATGGAGAAGCTTGCCAGACTTCAGTATAATATATCATTGGTGGAAGACAGAAAAGCCAAAAGTGAGGCATCAGGTGAAAAAACAATAGATGTTGAAATACAGGCAATAAAAATTGGGAACTTTATAATGGTTACCTTCCCTGCAGAGGTTTCTGTACAGGTTGGTCTTAATATAAAGAGTATGTCGCCTTTTGAGAACACATTCGTTGCCGGTTATACCAATGGTTATATTCATTATACCCCGACTGCGGAACAGATCGGATGTGGGGCATATCAGGACCATAGCTGTCTTTTGGCTCCTGAATGGCAGAAAATATATGAAGAGAAAGTTATGGAGATGTTGAATGAGTTGAAGGAATAATAGATATTTAATAAATGAACTCTTAAGGGGGAATCCTAATGGGGTTTTTTGGTTAAAGATTCAAAATTCAATTTTAATGCAGTAGAACAATTTTTTTAATTACAAATAATTATAAAATTTTTAACAAATGAAGGTAACATGCGGGTTTACAATACCGATAACATTGTACGGACTACCACCGAGTGTAGATAACATTATTAAGGTGATGGGAGAAATTTCAGATGCCGGTTTTAATACGATGGAAATGGAAATTGTGGCGGGTGAATATGAGGATTATGCTAACAACTGGGAGAAAATAATAAGTCGTTCCAAAAGTTTGGGACTGGAAGTTGTGAGTATAATGGCAGTGACTTATGAGATGTTTTCGCTGGATAGGGATAAACGTGAAAAGTCGCTGGAAGAATTTTCAAATATTTGTAAAATGACATCGGAAATGGGGGCAAAAATGATAACCAATTGTTTTTATCTTCCCCCGGAAATGGTACCCAAAGAAAGAACATCTCTATACCATGGAGGTCCTGCAATTTCTGTTAATATCCCGGAAGGTTTTCAGTGGAGCGTTTTACGGTCTAACGTAATAAGTCAGTTGAAAAAGTCCTCGGAGATTGCCACTGCTAACGGATTGCAGTTTGCCATGGAAATGAGGGCTGGTGATTTTATCTCTTCAGTGGACGGTGTCATAAGTATATTCAATGATTGCGGAGTGGAAAATATCGGGATGGTGTATGATGTTGCTCATGCCCATGCAATTAGTGAATATCTCGATTTGGGAATATATAAACTGGGTAAATATTTAAAACTGGTTCATCTTTCTGATAATGATGGAACTAGTCCGTATCATTATCAACCGGGGAAAGGCAATATAGATTTTAAAAATATTATTGAGACCCTGAAAAGAGTTAATTATGATGGCTATGTTGTTGTTGACATAAGTGGCGTAGATCATATAATGGATGAAGCAGTAGTAATGAAAAATATGGTTGAGCGAATGATAGCTCAGTAAAAATTTCATCTTTATCTTTAGAGATTTCATCTATTTTTAAGCCATTGATTTCGTGATTATCCGCTAGATCAGTGTCATCTGTGTTTTGCTGACCTGCTATGATTTAGATGAAATCGGGTTGGAGTTCACTTATTATCAAATTTTTAATTAATTTATTTTTAAATAATTATATTCATATGCAATTAAGTATTTCCACAAAATTATATCTTAATTATACACTTGATGAGACAATTAAAAGAGTAGCAAAACATGGTTATCAGGGTATAGAGATATGGGGCGGCAGGCCACATGCTTATTACAGGGATATGGATAAGAACAGCATATCTTTGATAAGAAGCAGTATGGAAGAAAACAGACTTGTTATATCGGGATTTATTCCGGCTCAGTTCGGATATCCCACAAGTCTTTGTAGTCCGGTTACCAGTATCAGAAAAGATAGTGTTGCATATCTTAAAAAGAGTATAGATACATCACTTGCATTGGGATGTAAGAAAGTGAGCTTATGCCCGGGACGAACACTTTACGGACAAGGTTATAAAAGGGGTATGCAACAGTTGACCTTCAGTTTGGATGAACTGGTTGATTATTCCATTGCCAGGGATGTTCTCCTCTTACTGGAACCCGCCCATATGTATGAAAGTGATCTGATTCTTACAGTTGAAGACGGAGCCAGGCTTATCGAAGACCATAAATACAGCAATATGGGTATTGCCCTTGATACGGGACATTGTCATGTTAACAGGGAATCACTGGTAGACAGCCTTTTAGTACTTAAAAATAAGGATATTCCTTTGCATATCCACATGGATGATAACAACGGACTTTTTGATCAGCATAAAATTCCGGGTGAGGGATCAATTAATTTTATTCCTTTTCTACAAATGTTGGATGAAACAGGATATGACGGCTTTTTAACTGTTGAATTGGGATTTGAATATACTGCCAGTCCTGATGCTGCAGCATATCAAAGTAAAAAAGCTGTTGAGTCCTTACTAAAAGAAGCATTAATAAACTGAAGTGTTGAAATTATCAAGATTCTATCTTGTTAGTTACTTAGTTAATTTTAGAAATAAAATTGAAAATTATTTTTAATAGGTTAAAGGATTATTATTTCTCAAAGTGGTTTTGGCAATTTTTTATTTAGCCTTGACTTATTTGCTTATTTTTTTGCTCATTAAAAAAGTGCTTCGTACCCTTTTTAGACTAGACTCAAGATTTAAATTTTTTATTTATATGACACTTTTAAGATATTTTTGTTTTCAGACTTTATGGAGCAGATTCAATTTTTAAATAAGATATATACATATTAAATCTACAATCGGAATGAATGAGATAATACCTGTAAATTACGGAAAGAGAAAGATCAATCTGACTATCCCCAAGACTAATATTGTTTTTAATTTAAAAGCAAATGAATTTCCTTCTTCGGAAGACGAGGCTACGGAGATTGAAAGAGCTATGAGAGAGCCTGTTGGTTCCGGCCGTTTAAAGGATATTGTGCCTAAGAATTCTTCCGTGGTAATTATGGGGGATGATCGTACCCGGGTAACAAGGCAGGATAGGATAATTCCATTTGTTTTGGAAGAGTTGCATGCTGCGGGTGTAAGAAATGAGCAAATAAAAATTATTATTGCTTATGGAACACACAGGCCAATGACTAAGGAGGAGATTGAAGATAAATACGGGCGGGAACTGATGAGTCAGGTTAATATCGTAGGGCATGATTGTCATAATAATTTGATAGATAAAGGTATAACAAGAAGAGGAACACATATTATCGTGAATAAGGAAGTGCTTGATGCTGATTTCAGGATAGCAGTAGGTTGTGTCTTGCCGCACCATCCTGTTGGCTGGAGCGGGGGGGCAAAAATGTTGCTTCCGGGAATTGCAGGAGTTAAAACAACAAACGCTATGCACCTTTTGGGAGCTACTGAACAACAGTTGGGAAAGATTATTACTCCCTGCCGTGAAGAAATGGAAGATTTTGCAAAAGAAGTAGGGCTTCATTTTATTTTGAATGTTCTGCAAACGGAAGATGGAGAAATACTCAAAGCCGTGTCGGGACATTATATTGATGCTCACCGTGAAGCTGTAAAATGGGGTAAAAAGATCTATGGAGCAGAGTTTGAGGAACCTGCCGATATAACAATAAGTAGTGCTTATCCCGCGGATTATGATTTAACACAGGCTGATAAAGGTTTATTTTCAGCTGAACTGGCAACAAAGCAAGGTGGCGAGATAATTCTTCTTTCCCCTTGTGATGAAGGAATTGCTCCTACTCATGGGGAGCAAATGGCAAAATTGGCACGATATGATGATGAGACTCTTTTACAAATGCTTGATGAAGGATTAGTTGAAGATCCTTTCGGCGTATCTGAATGTATGTATTTAAACCATATTAAGCGAAATTTTAAAGCTATCCTTACGATGGATCCGGTATTAACTAATATAATGGGCTTTTATTATCTGGACATAAGTAATTTACAGGAGTATATAAATAAGCGTATTGATCTGGAAAGCAATATAAAGATAGGTATTGTGCATCAGAGCTCAGAGGTTTTGCCTCAAATGTTGTAAAATTCCGGATAAGCGTGCTGTTTTTTATCTTGAAGATTTTTCTTCAGCGGTGGCTTTTATGCTTATTTTTTCAGCTACAGGAAAAAAGTCGGTGAGGTTTTACAGGTAAAAATTTTTTGAATAAATAATTGATAAGTTCAGTAAAAACTAAAATTTTTATGTTTTTTGTATATAACCTAATCTGGACTAGCCAGAACCAAACAAGTTTTTAAAAGTTGAATAAAAATTATTCCTTCTGTAACACCTATTAATAAAGAGTTACAGAAGGCAGTTAAAAATATTTTGCTTCAAAAAGAAAAATATTAGTAGTAAGAATACTAAAAATTAAATATGAAACGAACATGGATTTTTTTAATCAAAAAATTTATCTCATTGTTATTAATAATCTTCAAAGGTGCGAGATAGAACTCGTCATAGAAATGTTTTACATTTATATACAATAATGTATGATTCGTTTCACACAAGAGTATGATTTAAAAAATTTATGTGAAAACGAAGTGCTTTGTCTACCTGACACAGTCAGGCAGGGTTCCGTGGGTTCTTTAATTTTTAATTAATTTATTTTGTTATAATTACAAAATTTTAAACGTATATGAAAAGATCATTTATACTGAAACGTATATGGGATTTTATGGTTTCGGTCGGACCGGGCTTTTTTCTTGTTGGTTACAGCATAGGAACTGGTAGTGTTGTGGCTATGGCTTCTGCCGGATCACGTTATGGAATGTCTATGTTGTGGGCACTTGTACTGGCATGTATTTTCAGTTTCGTTATGCTGGAAGCTTACGGCCGCTATTCATTAGTTACAGGGGAAGGGGCACTTTATAGTTATAAAAGACATTTTAAATTTTTAGGTCGCCCAATAGCTTTGATAACGATGGTCGGATTAATTATAGTTGAAATTATGGCCCTGGCGGGAATTATGGGTATTATCTCAAATCTGATACAGGAATGGTCGATTCTCCTATTTGACAGTCAGGGATGGAACCCTTTATGGATAGCAGTTACCATTATAATTATCCTGTACACCCTGGTCTTGTCGGGTGAGTATTCATTCTTCGAGAAGATACTTATTATATTTGTATCGATTATGGGAATTAGTTTTATACTGACAATGTTTTTAGTGCTTCCGGATCCTGTTGAGCTGGGAAAAGGATTTATCCCGGTTATTCCTGAAGAAGTGAATGCACCTATGATAATGGCTGCCTTGGTTGGAACTACATTGACTGCTCCTACTTTTGTGGTTAGAAGTGTTTTATTAAAAGAAAAAAAATGGACTTTGAAGCAACTGAAACATCAAAGGAAGGATGCGTTGGTGGCTGCATTATTAATGTTTATGGTCAGCGGATCAATAATGGCCTGTGCTGCGGGCACTTTATATATAATAAACAAACCGGTTGAAGAGGTTATTACCATGGTAACCTTGCTTGAACCATTGCTGGGCAGATTAGCATTGTCTGTTTTTATTATGGGAATTCTCGGTGCAGCATTGTCCTCTATATTTCCGATTGTTATATTGGCTCCTTTGCTGATAGGGGATTATAGGAATAAGCCTGTTAACTATAAAGGTTCACTTTTCAGGTTTTTAACAGGTATTGCGATATTATTCGGACTGATTGTTCCTGTTCTTGGAGCCCGACCTGTTTTTGCCATGTTAATAAGTCAGTTGTTTCAGATTTTCGTGCTTCCTGTGGTCGTAGTAGCAATTATGTTTTTGTTAAATAGAGGGGACCTTATGGGCGAGCATAAAGCGGGTTTTTGGTTAAATGTCGGACTTATTCTGACATTGATTTTTTCATTGATCATTTCTTATCAATCTGTTATAGGATTATCTGTATCTTTTAATACTATGTTTTAGTTATATATGCGAGTACATTTATTTATAGAAAAATATTTTTGGATATTCTTGCTTGGGGGTATTATACTGGGACTGGCATTTCCTGTATATAATGATTTTTTAATGTCATTATTGAAACCATTTCTGATGTTAATGTTGTTTTTGGTATTTCTGAAAACTGATATTCAACATATATTCCAAAGTATGAAAAATTACAGGCTAATGTCATTTATTGTAATTATAAATATGGCTATTATACCTGTAATATTTTTTTTTATAGTTAATATATTTGACAGCAGTCTCGCATTAGCAATATTGTTACTTACAGCAATGCCTGCGGGGGTGACAACTCCTGCACTTACAGACATAGTAAAAGGGAATACTGCTCTTTCGGCAAGCATTGTTATAGCAACCTCTGTTATAGCACCTCTTACAGTGCCCCTGCTATTCTGGATTATTGGGAATAATGATTTGTCCGTTAGTCCCTGGCTATTGTTTAAAGATCTTGCTTCAATAGTATTTTTGCCAATGATAATATCTCAAATAGTAAAAAAATATTTTCCTAAAATTATCGAGAAGAATAGCCATCTGTTTACCTCTGTTAATATTATTGTTCTGGCTGTAATGGTTTATGCAGTGATGGGATCGGAGCGCGATGTTATGCTTGGTGAATCCAAAAGTGTTTTGTGGAAACTTGGCTTTTTGTACCTTGTATTTATTTTGTTACATGTTTTTGGTTTTATAACAGGTTATAGAGAAGACAAGGAGGGTAAAGTAGCCATTACTATCGGTTCTGCATATATAAATAATGGAATGGCAATTGTTCTGGCTGCACTCTATTTTGAACCTTCAATACTATTTTTGATGATTCTTTCTGAATTACCGTGGAATACTTTGTTAATACCTTTTAAAAAGGTTGTTAGGTATTTGTAAGTAATGGATTTTGATTTTTGGCAATTTTTATTTCAGAGGTGGCTTTTTTTATTAATATGATATTTTTGAGATATTTTTATTTTTAGATTTTTCGGAGCTGGATCATTTTTTTAATTAAATTATATGCAAATGAAACAAGTTAATAAAGTAACGTATTTATTAGTGTTGTTTTTTTGTTCTGTGCTGTTAGCAAATTCCCAGCAATTATCCCAAAGTGTACGTGTAATTTCCGGTGCTGTAAATGGCGTATCTATAGAAAGATATGGCCGGAAGCTTGTTGTTTACGGTGACCCGAAAGAGGAGCTTAAGGAATCAGAAGTGGTTTTATTTACCCATTTCCGAAGAGATGTGATATGGGCAGGACGTAAACTGGTGGAGAACGGATCACAGGCAGTAGCTCCTTATCAGGAGAGAGATTATTTTACCAATCCGGCCTCTTTTTGGCAAGATTTTTTTCAATCTAGGTACAATGATGCACAAAATCAGACAACTAAAATAGGAATTCTACCTGTTAATGTAGTGCATTTTGTTAAAGGAGGAGAATTATTCAGATGGCAGGATTTGGATATAAAAGTATTAAGCACGCCGGGTTATACGCGTGGATCAGTATCATATATTATTGATATCGATCAACAAAAATTTGCTTTTGTAGGAGATTTAATATATGGAGACGGGAAGATATTTGATTTGTACAGTTTTCAGGATTCTTTAGGTAAAATAGGAGGTTATCATGGTTACGCAACAAGGTTAGGACAGCTTTGTTCAAGTCTCATGCTCATTGCCGGAGAACAGCCGGATTATATTGTTCCTTCAAGAGGACCGGTAATAAGTGACCCGCGCTCAATAGAAAGGTTAATAAGCCGGGTGCGTTCTGCCTATGAAAATTATTTGACCATAACGGCTTATCGCTGGTATTATCCTGAACGTACAGAAATGCTGTCGGAACATGTACTTGGTTCGTCTGCGATTGTTGAACCGATGTCATACTCTAAGGTTATTCGTGAAGATTCTCCATCGTGGTGTATGCGGTTTAATACTTCCTGGATTATTTTTGCGGAGGACAGTTCTGCCTTTTTAATGGATTGTGGAAGTCAGGGTGCGCTGGATAAAGTGTTGGAATTGAAACGGTCCGGCCATCTGAAAACATTAGATGGGATTTTTATCACTCATTATCATTCTGATCACGTTACTTTTATTAATGAGGCTGTTAAAGAATTCGGATGTCCCTTATATGTTATTGAGGAGGTTAGGGATATCCTGGAAAATCCCTCTGCTTATCATATGCCTGTATTGATAAATGATCCTATCACTGATCTGACTGTTATGGATGATGGTCAGAAAATGTCATGGAAGGATTATTCTTTGACTTTCTATTATTTCCCCGGACAAACACTTTATCATGGTGCTCTGTTGTTTGAAAAAGACAACGGAGAAACTGTATTTTTTATCGGAGATTCCTTCACACCCTCAGGAATAGACGATTATTGTCTGCTGAATCGCAACTTTTTACACCCTGAAACAGGCTATTTGTATTGCATTGATTTGTTAAAAAAGCTTCCTGGAAATGTACTGCTCGCTAATCAGCATGTTGATCCTCTTTTTACTTTTTCCAGGCAGCAACTGAATTATATGGAAAATTTACTGAATGAAAGGAGGATTCACTTTAAGAATCTGTTTCCGTGGGATAATATAAATTATGCTTTAGATGAACAATGGGTCAGGTTTTATCCTTACGGACAAAAAGCAAATCCTGGTGAGATTATTAATTTTGAGGTGAAGGTCTTTAATCATTCAGATGAAACAAAAATTTTTATTTTGGAGCCGAATGTACCCGAAGGATTTAATGTGGATCCTGAAATTACTTCTGTTACTGTTGATCCGGTGAGCGAGGGCGTAAAATTATTCAGGGTAAAGATACCGGCAAATGTCCAGCGCGGGGTATCTCTTTTTACTGTTGATGTAAGTTTTGAGAATCAGGTTTTGCATGAATGGGCCGAAGGAATCTGCATCACGTCTGACTGAAATTACGTTTTTAGGTGTTCTGTCTTTTAGACTTTGGAGAAAAAAATTTTTTGGGATGCTGACGAAATTACGTATGAATCCGGGAGTTAAGAATAATTTGTTTTTATCTTTGGAGAAAATAGCACTGAATTCAGTAAATAAACCAAAATTATTATAATCTTTACAGACTCTTGATATGATCGGGAGTCTGTGCAAATCAGCGGTTATTACAATCGATATATATAAGAAAATACATTATAAATAATTATTAAAATACTATGAGACATTCATTTATAGTTGCTTGTTTATTTGGCACCTTATTATTTTCGGCTTGCAGCAGGGAATCACATTTGAAAATTTATGACTTAAAATGTGAAAATCTTCGTAATCCACTTGGAATCGATAAAACAGAGCCTCGTTTTAGTTGGAAGATTAAAAGCAGTTTGAATGGTACTGAACAATCTGCTTTTCAAATATTAGCTGCGACTGATAGTTCTTTGTTAAGTGAGAATCAGGCTGATTTGTGGAATTCAGGTAAGGTGGAATCCTCTAACAGCATATTGGTGCCATATAAAGGTAAAAAGCTAAATTCAGGAATGGCAGTTTACTGGAAAGTTCGTGTTTATGATAAAGAAGAAAATGTGTCACCATGGAGTTCAGTTGCCTTATTAAGTGTGGGTTTGTTGGAAAAAAGCGACTGGCATGGTTCATATATCGGGTATAATACAGATGCCGGCTATGTTGAATGTCCGCAACTCTATAAATCCTTTGATGTAGAAGAACCGGATTCAAAAATTTTTCTTCATGTAAATTCACTGGGTTATCATGAAGTATATCTGAATGGTAATAAGGTAGGTAATGGCGTTCTTACACCGGCGGTTTCACAATATGGTAAACGTTCTCTTTCTAATACTTATGATTTGTCCTCTCTAATTAAAGAAGGGCAGAATGATTTAATGCTTTGGCTGGGAAGTGGCTGGTATACAAGTGGCTTGTTTGATATTGAAGATGGCGCTCCTCTTGTCAGGGCCCAGGTAGAGAGGTTATCCGGCAATATGAGGGAGATAATCCTTGTAACTGATGATAGCTGGCTTGGCAGGAATAGCTCATATAAAAGAATTGGTAATTGGCGGCCTCGTAGATTCGGAGGTGAAATTTTTGATGGATCAATGGCAGAAAATGATGTCATTATTGATAATGTTCCGGGAAGAGAATGGGAACCGGTTTCCATAGTTAATGTGGCTGATCATGATGTGAGTCCTCAAATGGCAGAGCATAACTTAATTACTGATACAATTAGTCCCGTAGCAATTGTTCAGATCAAAGAGGGTACATTTCTTGTTGACATGGGGAAAAATTTTACCGGATGGCTGGAAGTGCATTTTGAAAGTATGCCAAAGTCGCAGGATGTATTAATAGAATATGCTGACCATATTGAAGATAATGGCGAGTTTATTACGTTCGGTCAGCAGGATCGTTATATTGCCAGTGGCAAAGGATCCGAGGTTTTTATAAATAAATTTAATTATCATGGATTCCGGTATTTACGTTTTACCAATCTGCATGAAATGCCGGATATTGATTCTATAAGTGGTTACCTGGTGAGAACGGGTTATGACATAGCATCAGGATTTGAATGCTCTGACTTTGACTTGAATCAGATACATGATCTATTACAGTATACATTGCGCTGTTTGAGTATTGGGGGTGACCTGGTTGATTGTCCTCATATTGAACGTTTAGGCTATGGTGGCGATGGCAACGCATCAACTGTTACGGCACAAATAATGTTTGATCTGGCACCTATGTATAACAATTGGTTACTGGCATGGTCTGATGTTGTCCATGACGATGGTGGGATGCCACATACTGCTCCCACCCCTCATCGTGCTGGTGGTGGTCCGTACTGGTGTGGTTTTATCATAAGTGCATCATGGAAATCTTATCTTAATTATGGAGATACTCTCCTGCTCAAGAAGTATTATCCTGTAATGAAGAAGTGGCTGGGGTATGTCGATAAATATACTGTTGACGGATTATTGGAACCGTGGCCTGAAACTGATTACAGGTCATGGTACCTTGGCGACTGGGCTACTCCTGAAGGTATTGATCAAACTGCTGAAGCATCTGTAGATCTTGTAAATAATTCTTATATTGTTCGTTGCTATGATTTTATGCAAAAGATAGCACGTGTAATTGGCGAAGATGATGATATAAATTATTTTTTGTCAAAGAGAGAAAAACTGAAGAAAAAAGTTCATGAAACCTTTTATAATGAATCGGATAATACATATGGTACCGGGACGCAGATTGACCTTGCATTCCCGTTGCTTACCGGAGTTGTGCCCGACAGTTTGGTAGATGAGGTTACCGAAAGTCTGTATTATGAAACTGAAGTTGATCTTAAAGGGCATATTGGATGTGGCCTAGTTGGAATTCCTATATTGACGGAATGGGCAGTTGAGAATAGGGCAGTTGATTTAATACAATCTGTTCTTGAAAAAAGATCTTATCCAGGATATCTTCATATGATAGAAAATGGGGCAACTACTACCTGGGAGCACTGGGATGGGAAACGCAGCCGGATTCATAATTGCTATAATGGAATCGGGTCTTGGTTTTATCAGGCAATAGGGGGTATTCGCCTTCTTGAAGGCGCCCCTGCATACAGAAAAGTGCGTATCGATCCGCAAATTACAGATGGTGTCAACTGGGCGAAAACTTATAAAGAAACTCCGTTTGGAGAGTTAACAGTTAATTGGGAACTGAAGAAAGATAGTATGAATATGGAACTTCAGGTACCCGTGGGAACAGAATCCTTTGTAGTGTTACCGGACAATGTAAAAAATTATACTCTTAATGATTCAGAATATCAATTACCGAATGACAGTCCCCCGGAAGTGGAAATAAAAAGCGGGAGATATCGAATTAGATATAAGATGACTTCCAATTAACCGGATAATACGGTTAGCTGATATTCTTTTATCGCCTGCCTGATTCGGGTAGATTATTATGGAGGCTTTTATGGCAGACATGTAGTTGTGAGAGTGGAGACAGATAAAATTCAACCATAACCCTACAGTTGTGAATTAAAATCTTTAAAAGACAGTAAATTTGTAAACCGGTATTTGAAAAATGCTTTTTGATTAAATAAAAATTTAACGTAATGCATAAATTAAGATTATTTGTTAGTTTAATATCAGTTTTATTTTGGACAAATACTGCTATTCAGGTAAGTGCAAAATCAAAAAAAGTACCGGGAGTAGTTGTTAATCACATTCCTGCAAAATCCGGAATATACATAGGTTCTCCGAGTATTTGTATACTTCCTAATGGTGATTATATTGCCTCACATGATCACTTTGGTCCGGAGTCGAATGAACATGAGCGGGCATTAACTTTTGTTTTCAGGTCAACGAACAAAGGAAGGTCATGGGAGAAGATTTCTGAAATAAACGGACAATTTTGGTCTAATCTGTTTGTCCACAAAAATGTATTGTATATTATGGGTCCCCTGAAACATCATGGTAATATGATTATCCGGCGTTCAACGGATGGCGGGATTACCTGGAGCAATGCAAATGACAGTGAAAATGGCTTATTGCTTGAGGGGGAATACCATACTGCTCCTATGCCGGTTGTAATTCATCGAGACCGTATCTGGAGGGCTATTGAAAATGCAAAATCATATACAACCGAATGGGGTAAACGGTATAGTGCTATGGTCATTTCTGCTCCTGTTGATGCTGATCTTCTGGATGCAGCAAACTGGACTGCCACTAATGCTCTTTCCTATGATTCTACTTATCTGGACGGAAAATTCAGGGGATGGCTGGAAGGTAATGCTGTAGTGGCACCTGACGGTAAACTTGTTGATATTTTAAGAGTAGCAACTACGGAAAAAGGGCGTGACCTGGTTGCGATAGTTCAGATAAGTGAAGATGGCAGGAACGCTTCATTTGATCCTTCTACAGGATTTATAGATTTTGTTGGAGGTGCAAAAAAATTTTCTATACGATATGATGAAAAAACCAAACGGTACTGGACTATTGTCAATATGGTGAAAGAAGAATTTTCTCATATGTCGGCAGCCAGTGTGCGTAATACATTGGTTATCAAAAGTTCACTGGATCTAAGGAACTGGACAGTCCATAAAATATTGTTGAGTCATTCGGATGTGAAAAAACACGGTTTTCAGTATATCGACTGGCAATTTGATGGAAGGGATATAATTTTCCTGTCACGCACTGCTTATGATGATGAGTTTGGAGGTGCACATAATTTTCATGATGCCAACTATCTTACTTTTCACCGGATTAAAAATTTCAGGAGGTTAATAAAAAGAAATATAAGAGATTAAT
>CAZTAL010000160.1:0-17178 GCA_964611525.1 uncultured Prolixibacteraceae bacterium | reverse complement strand
CAAAAGCTTATTGAGGATAAATAATTATTTTTCAAAAGAATAACTTACCAAGCAAACTTTTTAGACAAATTATAACAGTGATTGATCTACTTTTAAATTAGGTCTGTGATAAAGGTAAAAGCATTGTCTATTGTGTTCATAGTTTCTTTAAATATCTTGTATGGACAAATATATGAGGAGACAGTCTGGAAGAGTAAAAAATGTGCTGTTGCTCTTAGATATGTCGATGCTTTAAATGTGCATCTTGATGTGGCATTGCCTGTTTTAGATTCTGTAGGATTTCAAGCTACAGTGTTGTACTTAGAAGCGTTTTTGGCCTTGCCCCTTATGGTTACGTGTATGGTGTCGTTTGGAAATTCGAAGCATGAATCAGTCAAACCGCTACATAGCTTATTAGATGTAACACTCTCGAAATTAGCACTATCCGCGATTGTTGTGGTACGTTGATATTCAAGTCAATCAAGCTAATAGAATCTCTGCAGGTATATTTAATCTTTTGTATAGTGATTTTATCATTCCCAAAGTCAAACTTCTTTTTCTATTAAGAATCTCACTTACTCTACTTTGGCTACCAAAATATTGAACCACGTCAGCTTTAGTCATTCCCATTTGCTCCATGCGGAATTTAATCGCATCAATCGGGTCAGGTGGTGCAATATACAAAGATAAATCAATATTTACCATTTGGGGATATTTTATTTTTATTTGTTTGTTTAAAGATTGTATGGTGGACAAAATCCAAATTAAAAACTTAAATTTGTCTGCCTTTAAAAGAAGTCACATTGATGAAGTGAAACAAGAACTCGTTCAAAGATTAAATTTGACATCAATTTTTAAAGATAAATCAATAAAAAAAGGTTAATGATAAATTGTAAGAAATCATAAAATTTAACAAAGACATAAAGTATATCGACATTGCAAAGATTATTAACGAAAGTAATTCAAAATTACTAAATAAACTACCTGGATTTGCCGTCAAATGGATTGCAAAAATTATCAGGGAAGACGAAATGAACCGTATTCTTGATAAGTATTCAGATTGTGGTGGATTAAATTTTCTTATTAATATAATCGAAGAGTTTAATTTAAAGTTGGAAATTGAAGGAGAAGAAAACCTTCCGGAAAATGCAAAGTGCTTTTTTGTCGCAAACCATCCTTTTGGTGTGATAGATGGATTAGTATTGACCTTCATTGTATTTAAAAAATATGGCACCCTGAAAGCAATAGCTAATGATGCTTTTATGTTTGTGCCTCAATTGCGCCCATTGATTGCAGCGGTAAATGTTTTCGGACGTTCTTCAAAAGAGTATGTAAAAGCGCTGAATGATACATATAATTCAGAAATTCCCATTACACACTTTCCTGCAGGTATAGTATCAAGACTAAATAATGGAAAAGTGCAGGATTCAGCGTGGCAAAAAAGTTTTATAGCAAAAGCTACTTCAAGTAAAAGAGATATAGTCCCCTTCTATTTTTATGGCAGAAATTCCAATTTATTTTATATGGTATATATGATAAGGAAATGGTTTGGGATCAAGGTTAATATTGAGTTATTGCTCTTGCCTCGTGAGATGTTTAAAAAGAGAAATAAAACCATAAAAGTTAAAATAGGGAAGCCTATATCATATCACATATTTACTAAATTTTTATCTTACTTTGATTGGGCTCAAAAGGTGCGCTTTCATGTATATGATCTGGAAAACAATAAGTCAAATAATTTTTAATATTACTATGAAGTTCAGTTTTCGTGAAATTATGTTTAAAATTTGGTATTGGTATTTGAATAAGATTGATAAAAATGCAGAGATTTTATTTATGAACTACGGATATAGTAATGGTAATCAGGAAATCCCACTGGATGAACAAAATGAGCATGATCGATACCCTATCCAGTTATATCATCATTTGGTAAGTGCTGCAGAGATAAAAAATAAAGATATTGTAGAAATAGGTTGTGGTCGGGGAGGAGGATTGTTCTATATCGCCAGGAATTTTTCACCTGCCTCGGCTAAAGGGGTAGAACTGAATAAACAGGCTGTAGCATTTTGTAACCGCCATTATTCGTCGAATGGTTTAATGTTTCTACACGGCGATGCACAGAATTTAAATCTCAAGAATAATTGCTGTGATGTGGTTATAAATGTTGAATCATCGCACCGTTACCCTGATATAAAAGCATTTCTGGTAGAAGTATCTCGTATCTTGCGTCCTAATGGATATTTTTTATTTACAGATTTTCGATACGATTATGAAATGGAAGACATGAGGAAGGAACTGGAGTTAAGTGGGATGTCTGTTCTTAAAGAAAGATTCATTAATAAGGAAGTTGTAGCTGCCCTGAAGCTGGATGATCAACGCAAGCGCATACTTGTAAAAAAATTAATTCCAAAATTTTTCTG
The DNA here is from genome assembly GCA_964611525.1 of uncultured Prolixibacteraceae bacterium. Classification (GTDB taxonomy): domain Bacteria; phylum Bacteroidota; class Bacteroidia; order Bacteroidales; family Prolixibacteraceae; genus JAAYJR01. The sequence goes on along the minus strand of CAZTAL010000160.1, from coordinate 14,779 downwards.
TAAAATTGCCCTGAATTTTGCCGGAACAATTGGTTCTGAAACATATAATCGATTTGTATCACATAAATATATTTATTTTAGCTATGTATTAAAAAAGTTATAAACATCAGAGAACTAGCAACATTTAAAAATAAAATAAATAAAAAATACAAATTGCTTTATTTTTGTGGTTACAAATTGAATACTTTCAATATCTTTGATTATCAATTATAAAATTTAAAAAAAATACGAAATCTTTAAATTAAATCCTTATTGGATTGTTTAACTTATTCTCGGAAAATGATGGACTGACAGAAACATTTCCTATGCATCTTTTAAGTTAAATCGTTATTAATAACACAAGGAATATTATAATAGCAATTGAATCAAAAAAAGTTTTCCATAGGCCACGATTTGTTAGTCCAGTCGAACGAGGTCAAAGAGATAATCAAATTTTTTATACTAAAATATTTAATGGAAATTTGACTATGACGGAAGATTATTTAGAAACAGATAATACTGAAAGACCCAATCAACTGGTGGTTTCATAGATCATAATGCCAAAATAAAATACTTAAAGATTATCAAATGAATAATTGTAGAACCTATAAATAAATAAAAAATGATTGAATCAATCGGTACATGGGGATTAATAATAGCGATAATTGTATTATTTTTTATCATCCTTTATTTAATCCCAATTGGATTATGGTTTTCAGCTCTTGTTTCAGGTGTCAGAATATCTCTTCTGCAACTATTCCTGATGCGTTTCCGTAAAGTTCCTCCGGGAGTTATCGTCCGTGCCCTCATAGAAGGCACGAAAGCTGGGGTCCATCTTAATCGCGACGATCTTGAAGCGCACTATCTTGCGGGGGGACATGTTGCAAGTGTTGTTCATGCTCTGGTATCAGCATCAAAAGCGAACATCGATCTATCATTTAAGGTGAGCACAGCCATTGATCTGGCGGGGCGCAATGTATTTGAAGCTGTTCAAATGTCGGTAAACCCAAAAGTGATCAATACACCGCCTGTTACCGCTGTTTCAAAAGACGGCATACAGTTGATTGCAAAAGCAAGAGTTACTGTAAGGGCAAATATTAAGCAACTTGTTGGCGGAGCAGGTGAAGAAACCGTTCTTGCACGCGTTGGTGAAGGTATTGTTTCATCAATAGGATCATCCCACTCGCATAAAACCGTGTTGGAAAATCCTGATTTTATTTCACGTGTAGTGCTTGAAAAAGGACTTGATGCAGGCACTGCTTTTGAAATACTTTCGATCGATATTGCCGATATAGACATAGGGAAAAATATTGGAGCCGCATTGCAAATGGATCAGGCCGAAGCTGATAAAAATATTGCTCAGGCCAAAGCTGAAGAGCGCCGTGCTATGGCTATAGCCATGGAACAGGAGATGAAAGCTAAGGCACAGGAAGCCAGGGCCAAGGTCATTGAAGCTGAGGTAAAAGTGCCGCTAGCCATTGCTGAAGCTTTAGATAAAGGCAACCTCGGCGTAATGGATTATATGAAATATAAAAACATAATGGCAGATACCTCTATGCGTGATTCCATAGCGGGAGAATAATACTTAACTTTTAAAACAAATATCATGACAAAAGGGAAAGAAAAAAAAGAAGGGAAAAAGAGGAAGAACACGAAAAAGGAAGCAGTAAGGAGCCTGAAAGAAAAAAGATTCGATAAAGCTGCAAAAAAGTCCCGTAAAAGTAATTCAAGTTTAATATAATTCCTGATTTAACGAGAATTTCTGAGAGTAAAGTTACTTTCTAAAACACAATAACCAAAAGGTGAAAATCACTTATATCGCTACATATCCACCCCGCGAATGCGGCATTGGAACCTTTACAAACAACCTGTTCAGGTCGATGTTAACGCCCAACGAACGAAATGAACACAAGCATGAAGGTTTTGTGGTTGGAATAAATGACAACGATCTTACTTATAAATACCCGCAAGAAGTTAAATTAACCATCAGACAAGATTATCAGGAAGATTATTTAAAAGCGGTGAAATACATTAATCTTAGCGGTGCCGATGTTTGTATCCTTCAGCACGAATTTGGCATATTTGGGGGACAAAGCGGGATATATATACTTCCTTTGCTTCACCGGCTTGAAATTCCATTCATTGTTACACTTCATACAATTCTCAAAACACCTTCGTACAACGAAAAAGCAATTTTGAAAGAAATTTGTAAAATGGCCCATAAAATTGTTGTGATGAGCCATAAAGCGATTGAGTTTTTGGTAAGTATTTACGATGTGCAAAGAGAAAAAATTGTCCTGATTGAACATGGCGTTCCGGATATTCATTTTAGTCCCGAAAAATCAAAAAAAGAGTTTAAACTCCAAAACAAAAAAGTATTATTAACTTTTGGTTTTGTTGGTCGCAACAAGGGTATTGAAACAGTTATAAAAGCATTGCCCGAAGTAGTGAAAAAATATCCCGAAGTTATTTATATTGTTCTGGGGAAAACCCACCCAAATGTGTTACGGCATTCCGGCGAAGAATACCGAATTTTCTTATGGCGTTTGGTAAAAAATCTTCAGCTTGAAAATCATGTAATATTTCTTAACGAATTTATTGACGAACAGGATTTGTTCAAATATCTATATGCCTGTGATATTTACATCACACCTTATTTGAATGAAGCCCAGATTACCAGCGGAACCCTTTCGTATGCCGTTGGAGTGGGTGCGGCTGTTCTTTCAACACCTTACTGGCATGCCGCAGAGCTACTGGCTAAAGGAAGGGGTAGGCTCTTTAATTTTAAGGATTTCGCGGAGCTGGCGAAAATATTAACTGAACTCCTGGATAAACCTGAAGAACTCAATAAGCTAAAAAATAAAGCCGGTGAATATGGGGGAAAAATTACCTGGCCAAAAACCGGTGAAAAATACGTTACACTTGCCGAAAAAATAGTGAAGGAAGAAAGTCCGGTTATTTTCCGGAAAGAAACGGAACCTGATTTACTCATCCTTCCTCCCTTTTCGCTTGCACACATTAATCGTTTGACTGATGACACCGGTATTATACAACATGCAAAATTTGGTATCCCCAATTTAAAAGAAGGATATTGCCTGGATGATAATTCGCGGGCTTTACTGATGGTTTTAATGGCTTTCCGGCAGATGAAAGACAGACGGGCTCTTGAATTGTCTCCTATATATTTAAGCTATATTCATTACATGCAAAATGCAGACGGGACTTTCCGTAATTTTCTGAGTTTTAGCCGCAATTTTTTGGATGATATTGGCTCTGAAGATTCGTTTGGCCGGACGATTTGGGCTCTGGGCTATTTATTGGGAAATGCTCCAAATGATGCTTATTATCAAACCGGTAAACTTGTATTCTTTAATGCAGCTCCCAATTTTGAAAAATTGAAATCTATCCGGGGGATTGCCAATACAATGATTGGGATTTGTTACTATCTGAAAAGCAATCCGTCAGACGATTCCATGACTGAAAGATTGAGAAATCTCGCGAATGTATTAATAAAACAATATATGGAAAACCTGACAACTGATTGGAAATGGTTCGAATCTTTACTGGCTTATGATAATGGCATTTTACCTCTGGCACTTTTACATTCAGCAGAAATACTGAACGACAATAAAATTACAAAAACGGCAATCGAATCGATGAATTTTTTGACAAACCATACTTTAATTGATAATTACCTTTCGATTATTGGAAATGAAAAATGGTATAAAAAAGAGGGTGAACGATCTGTTTTTGCACAGCAACCTATTGATGCAATGGCTATGGTGTTAATGTATCATCAGGCATTTCATGTAACCAAAGACAAGGATTACCTCAATAAACTATACACCTCTTTTTTGTGGTTTCTGGGTGAAAATGATTTGCGGATGAGTTTGTATGATTTTGAAACTAAAGGATGTTGTGATGGATTCGAAAGTTATGGTGTAAACCGAAACCAGGGGGCTGAAAGTTCGCTGGCCTACTTAATTTCTCATTTAACGGTGCTGCAGGCTTACGAAGAATATCATGAATCGGACTTAAAAATAGTATAAAAAAATCCCGCCAACAGCGGGACAATATTATAATTGATTATTTTCTCAAAACTATGCAAGTTTAACATTCACTGCATTTAATCCCTTTTTCCCTTCTTCCAGATCAAAAGTTACTTCATCATTTTCCCTGATATTATCTTTTAAACCAGATGAATGCACAAAATACTCTTTAGATGAATTGTTGTCTTTAATGAATCCAAACTCTTTGGTTTCATTGTAAAATTTTACTGTTCCTTTGTTCATTGTAATAAATTTATTAATTCCGTGCAAGTTACGCATATTTTTCACAATTCCGAATAAGAGTTACATAATTCACACATTTAGTTTTAAAACCAGTTAGACCAGAAGCGTATAATTCCATGATAATTAATAAATTTGTATTTTAAAATTTGTATTTCTTTACATCAACAAAAGCATATTTCTTTGTATAATAAAAGCAGCCATATTACATCAGAACCCGAAAAATTTTGGATAACTCTTGATAATGCAGCAAAAATATTTCCAGCCATTATCACGAAAGAGGTTACAGCTGTATTCAGATTGTCGGCGATATTAAAACAACCCGTTAAAATAAAACCTTTAAGAAAAGCTGTTTTGTTTGCAGAAAAACAGTTTCCCTATTACCGGGTACAACTCTTAGAAGGGTTTTTCTGGTATTACCTTGAATATCTGCCGAAGCACATTTCCATTGAAGTGGATGATAAACAGTGCTGTAGGAAATTTTCCAAAGGAGGATTGTTAATACGAATCCTGCTGAAGAACAACAGCATAAGCGTTGAATTTTCCCATATTTTAACCGATGGCAGCGGAGCATTTGAGTTTTTCAAATCTATTCTGGTAAGATATTCTTTGGAATGTGGGGCTGAAGTTCCCCACGAATATCATTTGAACGATCCGATTGGCCCTGTTTCAGAAGAGGAGTATGAGGATGCTTATAAACGTTATTTCAAGGAAGAGATTCCTCCAATAGTGAAAAGATCGAAAGCGTTCCACCTTCCTTATCCCCTAAAAGCCAAGCCCCGCCTGACATTGATGAACGTTATCATTTCGTTGAAACAAATGAAAAAGGTTGCCAACGGGAAAGGGGTAAGCCTCACTATTTATCTTGTATCGGTTTACCTGTATGCCTTGCAGGAAATATATAAAAATCTGAATAATTTGAGCAAATACAAAAAGAATAAAATACTTCGTATTCAGGTCCCCATTAATTTACGACAAATTTTTCCGTCGAAAACCATGCGCAATTTTTCATTATTCGTTATGCCTGAAATTGATCTGCGGCTCGGATATTATACTTTTGATGAAATAATCAAAACAGTTTATCATCAGATAAAACTAGAAACAGATAAAAAGTTGATCAATAAGAATATTTCAAGAAACGTCGGCAGTGAAAAAAAACTATATGTCCGTGGAATACCGCTATTCCTGAAAAGTTTAATTCTGCGGTTGAAATACTATTCCTTAGGCACAAACCAATACAGCGGGGTTATTACGAACCTGGGGAAAATAGAACTGCCGGCTGAAACAGGAAAATTCGTTGATCATTTTATTATGACGCCACCACCCCCCAATAAAATGTTGAAAATAAGTTGTGGTGTAATTGGTTTTGGAGATAAATTGGTGCTAAGTTTTGCCAATATAACCAGTTCGAGAAAATTTGAAGAAAAATTCCTTCAATTTATGAATGATCAGAACATTGCTGTTGAATTGGAAACAAATAAATAAAGAAAAATGAGACAATGTCCACATTGCGGTGTAGAATTGGAAGAAAATGCTAATTTTTGTTCTCTATGCGGTGAACCCCTGATAAATGAGAACATTAATAATTTAGCCTATCTAAAATCCCGAAAACTACAGCAGGAAGAAAAACTGCTAACAGATTTTCAAAAACTAACAGGGCTGCAGAAAAGAAAGATTTTCTGGAAAATCTCGGGTATAATCCTTATCTCAGGTATAATTATGACTTTGGTAATCAATCTGGTTGAAAATCAGACCATCCTATGGTCAAAGTATCCGGCAACAGTCGGGTTGATTATATTTATTAATATTACTCTGTACACTTTCTCACACAAAAGAGTTATACTGTTTACGGCTATTAGTTTTCTATCAACTGCTGTTCTTTTAATCCTGTTAGATATTTATACCAAAGCAACTAGTTTCGAGCTGAACCTGGGTTTGCCAATGTTATTGGCAGCGTATGTAACTGTTTTTATTCTCTCTTTTATGATAAGAAGATCAAAACAAAAAGGGTTGAATATTATCGCCTATTCGCTTATTGCTGCGGGTTTGTTAAGCATTTGCGCCGATGGAATAATTGCACTTTATTCCGGCAACACCCTTAAATTTGGATGGAGTCTGATTGTGATTGTTTCTGTTGTATTTATCTCCATAGTTTTATTTTATATTCATTACCGATTGAAAAAAGCTACCGACCTGAAACGGTTTTTTCATATTTAATCTTATAGCATATTTGAGTGAATTAACTACATATGAATTCGACCTTATAATAGGGTAAATCTCTTAGAATACCTTCCATAGTTCATTCCATAAATCACGACCCAGCACAAAAAACAAAAGCAAACTGGCCACCCACCCATGGTAAAGGCCCAAAGGCCAAAGGTTTCTCCATCTAAAATAAGCGCTGGTAAATAAAAACTCCATTAAAAAAACAAATAACATTAATGGTAAACTTGGATAGTGAACCAGTGCAAATAACACTGAAATCAACAGGATAATTTGGTATTTCCTGAGTTTTACTGCTGATAATGACTGCAAATTTCCGGCAACAAGTGCCATTATTAAAAATTGCTGAATGATTCCCCATAGCGGATAAAAAACAAATACAGGAATTAAATGCCAGTTAAGGGTGATTTTTTTGATTGAAATACCATACCAAAGAATTGCTGCTATAATCACCAGAGCAAAAGGCATGAGAAACAGGAAAACATTCTTAAAATAATCTTTTCGAAATCCCCAATGTTGCAGAATCAGCTTATTATCCTGATAACTTTTATAAATGTAAATCGTCCAGAATAAACAGGCAACACCAATATAAAAAATGCGCAGTTCCAGCCAGTCCATAAAAACATATTTCATTAAACCAGTTAAAATAACTGCTCCAATTTCAAGCCACTGTCGCTTTTCTGTTTCTATACGATTCCTCATTTTTCATATTTAGAGTTTTTCAACTCATTCAATAGTTCTCGTAAATCAACTGTTGCATAAGTTGATGCATAATCAGACATGGCGTAGGGAATTATTAAATCGCCATTATGAATCATGGAGCCGCAGGAATAAACCACGTTGGGAACATAACCTTCCCTCTCTTTGGTATTAGGGAATAATAAGGGTGATTTCAACCTGCCGATCTCTTTTTCGGGATTTTGGAGGTCAAACAATGATGCCCCGAGACTATATTCACGCATCGGACCAACCCCGTGGGTTATAACTAACCAGCCTTCAGGCGTTTCGATAGGAGAACCACAATTACCGATTTGAATAAATTCCCACGGAAACTTTGGTTGTTGCAGTAATGTAGCTCTGCGCCAAATCGAAATATTATCAGAATAAGCAATGTAATTATTGAAGCCATCCAATCTGCATAGCATTGCGTATTTTCTGTTCACTTTACGCGGGAAAAGTGCCATCCCTTTGTTTTGAGCAATTTCACCATGAATAGGCAATATCCGAAAATGATAAAAATCCGGAGTATCAAGCATCTTTGGTAATATAGTGGTACCGTCATATGCTGTATAGGTTGCATAATATCTAATTTTCCCGTTATCATCAACGAATCTTACGAAACGGGCATCCTCAATTCCATTTTTTTCGTTTGCTGATACAGGAAAAATTACCCGTTCAGAAATGTTGGTATCCAGAGAAAATTCAAGTTCGTAATGCGACGAAGCCAGCCAGGTAATCTGATTAAACAAAACTTCTTTCTCGTCAGTAAGATGCAATGACTTTCTTGCTTCTTTAATACAATCCCGAAGTTCGCCATAAGTAAATGTATCTTTTAACTTATCCATAATTAAACCGTAAGGGATAATTGGATGAATATCCTTCATTTCATTAAGCTTACTTTTAAAGGATGATTTATCATATAAGTGCCGACGGATATGCACTGCTTCTTCGAGCATCTTCCCGACAGGTTCTATAGAAAGATTATTGTTTTTATCCAATACCCCTGTTCTGAAAATTATGGATGAAATATGTCCTTCACCGGTAGCTCTGAAACTTAATATAACTCTTTTTTCATCCGCACCTATCTCCGCCTGATCAGGGTGTTCAACAATCGAGGGGTTAAAAAAAGCGGCTGATTCAATCGAATACTCCATGGTAAAATAAGAGCCGATAAGTATTTTTTGGGATATGTCGAGTGACTCGGGTTCAACATTTAACTGTTTTAAAAGATATGCGATTTTATTAAAATGCCTTTCAAAAATCTTTGAGATATTTCTGTGACGAAGCGAGTAGTCTCTCAGCAAGGGGCTTAAAGCTTGTAATACCATATTATTGGACATGCCAAGTACCAAGCGGATGGTATTAAGCGCTTTTTCATCTCCCGTGTAAAGAAACCGCGCTATTATCCTGGATGCATCCGGACAAAATTTGACATCCTTTCTGTTTACTTTTACCTGCATTTATCTTTTTTATTAAAACTTTTCTAAAGGTAATTGTTAAAGTGGAATAATTGCTTTTATATTTTATTTAAAAGAAAAATCCGTTTAAACCACGGCAAAGTTATTAATCGCCCTCCGGAATGCGCAAGGATATATGAACTCTATTAATTAGTTATCACGGCTGAATCCACCCTTGCGCGTATCCGTCGTGGCTCAAATGGTGGCCACCAAAATTTAACCGGCGTGCCAGGACTTAACCGGACAGGAATTCAAGACAAGTCATTCACTGGTTATAAACACTGTTTTGGATACTTTGCAGAACGTGGTCAATGACAGGATCCGTGAATGCGAACAGCAGATCAGCTTCGATGATTAACCCCCAAAAGGGCTGTCTGAGACGGTTCCTTTTTTGGGTCGCTATCTAACTGTAATTGTCTCTATGTATCCACTTTTAATTTGTCCTTTTTAATATGCGTTTTATATATATTGTGGAAAAATTTCAAATGGCAATCCGAAGAAACCTAGATTTATTGAATAATAGCTGTGACAATAGTGTGAATCAATAGAGAATTAATTCAGTGATGATTATTTGAGAAAAACGAAGACTGGGGTATTAATTTCAACCGACAGTAAAATAAATGGATGACCAAGTTATTTAATAACGGAATATAACCACAAGTTGCAGCTAATATTAAAGAAAGAGCTTTTAATATTTTACTTTTTTAAAGAAAGGGATTATCAGTGATAGTAAACGTTAAATACCAAAGAATGTTGCTTTTAAAGTTCCAATATTGTCTTTGCTGGTTGTTTATAACAAGTTTTCCGGGTGATTAGTTGTTGTGAATGTTATAGCACCCTAAATTGCTAGATCAGATTTATAGGTAAAATTTATGTAAATAAGTCATTTTCACTTCCAGTTTTTTATTTTTAACTTTATCATCACCAATGAATACTTTTTTTAACAAAAAATAAAACTAAATGAATTAATGCTTACAAATATTAAATATTCTGAATCTTTAGAATATAGTTCTGACGGGAACCATCTTCCGATAGAGTTTTTTATGCTTACGATACCTGAATGTAAAAAAATTGATTTAAAACTTGGATATTTTAGTTCAAATGCTATTAGAACTCTGGCTTACGGTTTCGCACAGTTTATTCAAAATGGTGGTATTCTAAGAATTATCACAAATCATTTCTTATCTATTAAAGACAAACTTCTGATTTCGGATGACATAATAGAATCATACGTTCAGGACGAGGAGATAAAATATATAATTAATAATGAGTTAGAAGAACTCGCAAAAATTCTTGAAAGAGGTGATCAACATTTTTTTGATTGCTTAAAATACTTATTACGGCATAACAGATTGATAATTATTCCAGTAAAACTTAAACCACACCGTTTAGCACATTTCAAACAGGGCATTTTAAATGATGGAATCAATCAGGTATATTTCAATGGAAGTTGTAACTTTACTTATCGTGGATTGGTTGATAATGGCGAAAGTCTTTCAATAGCCCGTTCCTGGGGAGAAAATTCTGAAAAGATAAAAGTTAAAGATAATACTAAAATCATTGAAAAAATATGCTCAAAGGAAGATGAAGGATTTGTATATTTAAATCCGGACCAAATTATTGCTGTTATAGAAGAAAACGGAAAAGATAAACAGTTAGATGAATTAGTAGAAGATGAAAAAAATGTTTATGAAAAACTTTCCCGACTTCCATATATAAAAAAAATTTTTTTCAAATATGCCTCTGATTTTCAGAAAAAAGTTAAAGAAGAGAAACAGAAACCAAAATTTCCATATCCGAATGGACCAAGACCCTACCAAATAGAAGCTTATCAAAAATGGTTGAAAAACGGGAGAAGAGGCATTTTTGCAATGGCTACAGGAACAGGAAAGACAATCACATCTTTAAATTGTTTATTAAATGAGTACAAAGATCAAAATTATTACAAAGCTGTAATACTGGTTCCAACTATAGCTTTAGTTGACCAATGGAAAAAGGAATGCTATAAATTTAATTTCAAAAATATTATCCAAATAAGTTCAAAGGAGAATTGGAATGATGAGTTATCCTTCTTTAATACAGCAAATAAATTAGTGAATGCTTCTTTCATTGTAATTATTACTTATGCCTCTTTTGTACGAAAGAAATTTCAAAATCATTTTAAACAGTTCTCAAGAGAAACAATCCTCATAGCTGATGAATTACATAACATGGGTGCACCATGCATAAGTAAACTCCTTGCTAAAATACACTTGAACAAAAGAATTGGTTTGTCAGCCACTCCTGAAAGAAAATATGATATTGAAGGTAACATAAAAATTGATCAATTTTTCAATGATAAAGCACCATATATTTTTAATTTCTCTATGAAACAAGCTCTTAAAATGGGATGGTTATGCAAATACAAGTATTTTCCACATACTGTTACTTTAGATGATGATGAGCTTAATGAATACATTCAAAAGTCCTTCCAATTGCTGAAATTTATTGATTCAACTACTGGTAAATATAAAGACTGCCCGGAGGTTGAAACACTTTTATTGGCGAGGAAAAGAATAATACACAAAGCACGAAATAAAAAGTCAATATTTAATGAAATCCTAAATAATGAATTTAGGGGAAAAGGAAATATTAAATATACGCTCATTTACGTACCAGAGGGTAAGGATCCTGATTATTCCAAGACTGATGAATATATTGAAGAGGATAATGAGGAAAAACTGATCCGAGAGTACACAAAAATAGTAAGAGATATTGATTTATCCATTCTCGTTAAACAGTATACCGCAAGAACTAAGAATAGAAGTGAAGTTATAAAAGATTTTGAGCATGGAAAGATTCATGTCCTTACATCTATGAAATGTTTGGATGAAGGTGTTGATGTTCCACGATCAGAATTAGCTATTTTTTGTGCTAGTACTGGTAATCCACGCCAATTTATTCAAAGACGAGGCAGAGTATTGAGACTCCATAAAAATAAAGTTCATTCTACGATACATGATTTAGTTGTAGTACCTAAAATTGATAAGGAGCAAGAGAATTTTGAAATGGAACGAAATCTATTTAAGAAAGAATTAGAACGAATAGTTGATTTCTCGTCATTATCAATGAATAAAATTGATACTTATGAAGAATTAAAGAATATCTTAGAATATTATAATTTAAATCTTTATGATTTTGAAGAACAATAAATATAGGTATTATGAGAAAGGATAAAATTTTATGTAGTTTTTTGTCTCATGAAATACTGGCAAGTAATTATAAGTTAGATAAGGAGTTATTACCGAAAACTGTTCATGATGCATTAATAAGTGACATTCCTATCGTTAAAGCCATAGCCCTGATTGTGGACAATTTGGAAGGACCTAATTCAGTTACTGACTCAGGTTTAAGAAATATAATTAATCAGTATCTAAATGAAGCAGCCATATGATTATTAAAAAGATAATTCTAGAAAATTTTCAATGTTACTATGATATTAATGAATTTGATTTGAAACTCGGTTTAAATATCATATTAGGCGATAATGGCGAAGGGAAAACAAAATTTTTTGAAGCAATATTTTGGCTTTTTAATGGAAATGATAAAAACTTAGAAGCCTTAGTTTCAGCAAAAAAGATAAAAGAAAGCTATAGCGGTGGTCAATTTAGAGTGAGAGTATTAATTAGTGCAGAGCAGTATGGTGAAAACATCACTATTACGAAATACTTCCTTGTAACAAAAGAAAGCGATAGTGAAATTTCGACGAGAAACTATAGTGTTGAAGGGATTGAGGAAAACAAAGACGGAGAGAGGGATCAAGTTGATGGCTACATGCTTTTAGATAGAATTTTCCCATATGAAATTAGGCGATATTCGATGTTTAAAGGAGAAGCAGAACTTAATATCTTTGAAAATGTTGACGCTTTAAGTAATTTGATAAACTCATTTTCCAGCGCTAAATATTACGAAAAGTACGCAAAGAAAGGGGAATATCTTAGAACGGAAGCAGAGAAGGCAGTAGATAAGGATTCACGAAACAATCAAAAAAATCAAAGAGAATATAACCGACTTGAAGCAGAAATCAAATATCAATTAGAACAAAAAAATAAGATTCAAATTTTTATTGATTCGTCAGAACAACATTTGAGAAAAATCGAGAGGCATCTGCAAGAGGCTGAGAAATTTGTTGACAATGCAGAAGCATTTGATACCGTAAAAGGAAGAATTAAAAAAATTGAAGAAGAAATATCCATAACTGAAAGGCGAGTAGTAGAGAATTATACTACAAATTTATTTGATGAATCATGGATCTTATTAAATTTTGAAAACATTCATAATGAATTTGCAGGAAAAATAGAAAATTTAAGTAGTACGAAAAGAGAGTTGCAAAAAGAATTTGATAAACAGGCGGGTATTGCGGAAGGGAAAAGAAAACTTAAAGAACAGCTAAAGGATTATATACCTTTGCCGGTCGGAGTTCCTTCAAAAGTCTATATGGAGGAAATGATAAAAGATAACTTCTGTAAAGTATGTGGTAGGGATTTAGATGAGAAATCTCTGAAATTTATGGAAGAAAGATTAACGCAATATCTTGAAAGCCAAAATCCTAATTTGAAAGAAGAAACTCAGAAAAAAGTACTGTTTGAAAACGACTATTTAAGTCGATTAATCAACTTAAGTATTATTCATGAAGATAACTTGGGAAGTTTAAAATCAAAAAAAAAGGAGATATCGGATTTTTTTGATTTTATAGCTAAAAGAAAACAGGAATTAAAAGAAATGGATGAGAAACTTGAAAAAGAACAAAATGATCTAAATAGAATAATTGGAACTTCTTCCCTCGGTGCTGATAAACTTTCTAATGTATTAAAAAATTATAATGGTTGGCAGAAAGATAGTAAGAATATAAACAGAGAATTAAACGAGAATAAAGTTAAATTACTGAAAATTGAACAGATACTTAAAAATCTAAATGATGAGAAAGATAAAATTGATATTAATAGCGCAAATAATTTTCTGATCAATACAAGAAGAATATTACGCGATATAGAAATAGTTTTTAAAGATACCAAAGAAAAGAAGTACAATGAATTTATAGATCAATTGCAAAAGAAATCAAATATTATATTCCAAAAGATAAATATAGATGATTTTACTGGTGAAATAGTATTCATTAAAAAGAAAATGAGTGAACAGTTTTATGTTGATATTGAATTACATGAGGATAATAAACTGTTTTCAAGTCCAAACCAATCTTTAGAAACATCTATGCATATGGCTATATTGTTTGCGATATCAGAATTAGCTTCTGAGAATAGAGATGATGAAAACTATCCTATGATTTTCGATGCACCAACATCATCATTTGGAGAAACCAAAACAAAAGACTTCCTTAATTTGGTTTATGAAACCGGTAAACAAAGAATAATTCTATTTTATGATTTTATTGTAAAAGATAAAGATGGTAATCAGGCAATTAAACCAGAATTTAATGATGTCAAGAGACATCAAGCTTTCTGGATAAAAAGAGAAAGACCATTCGATAAAAATAAATTAAGTACAATTAATACTAATGTAATCAGGCTTTAGCTATGAATAGTTTGTTTGATAAATGGAAAACACGTATTCCTCGATACAGTGAGAGATTCAAAGATTTATTTGAATCATTATCACAAAAGTATGGGGCTGAAGGTGAAAAGAAAATTAGTTTAGGTAAACATTTTAGTACAAATTACGAACTATATATGTTTGCTTTTTTTCTTGGTCTATATAATGATGAGTTTTCGCCAATTCCTCAGGGTGAAAAGAAAACAGACTTTAGTCATCATATTCAATATTGGGGGAGTAAAAACAGGTTAGACAGAAAAGATTTTACTCACCTACAAGAATATATTTTTAGTGCATTAATAGCGAAAACTGATATTGATTTAATTGCACTTGAAAAAGGCGAGTTGTCAGAAGATGAAGTAGTAAAACAGCTTATTAATACCATGGAGTCATATACTAATGGTGGCTTGACTCTAATTAAAGAGAAACTTGATGATAACGCAAACTATTTTTTACAACCAACAGCTTTTTTAAATATGTTATTAGATAGGGAACTTGAAAAAAGAAGACCTAGAATATAGG
>CAZTAL010000159.1:0-19072 GCA_964611525.1 uncultured Prolixibacteraceae bacterium | reverse complement strand
CTTACCCTGTTGGCCGATAAATTAGCAACTTCTAACTCAATATGATTTTCTCCCTCTTTTAAATATCCGGAAATATCTGCTTCAAATGGATGTGAAAATAGTGTAATAACCTCACTGCCGTTCAACCTGATCATTACACTCTCGTTGACATCATCAAAAACAAGTATGTATTTATTATCCTCATTATACTCATCAAGCCTGAAATCAATACTGTAACGTGCCAGCCCCGAAAAATAGGATGCCATCGTATCCGGAAGTTCAGTCCATGATACAAGCTCTTCAATATTTACAGGGCCAGGTAATTCAGGCCCGCCTTCCAAAAATTCAAGTCGCCAGCTTCCCGAAATAGTCATTTCACCTTTCTTCCTGCCGGTATACTTCCAATCAGAAAGATCCGATCTAATAAATCTCTGCTAAATTATTACTTAAAATAAATTATGTATTTTAATAACAGGGTAGTTCGCCTTCTGAATGGCGAACTACCCTAAAATATAAAAGATTATTAATTTCAAAAATTTTTCACATCCCCGATATTCAAAATAACGGGTACTCAAAATTAATCTGAATAAATAAATCTTTTATCCTTATTTAATTTTAATATTCTGGATTCTGAATTATTTTATCATTTATCAAAATCTCAGATTGTGGAATCGGAAGTAAAACCTCATGTTCATCAAACTTAAAATCATACGGATTAAATGGTAATCCCTGTCTTGAAACTGTTGGATTTTCCTTTTCCTGTTGACCATATGCATTTAAGAAGGCAGTAAGTTCTGATGGAGTTTTGGTTCTTCTCAGGTCAAACCATCTCCAATTTTCAAAAGCCAATTCTATCCTTCTCTCATGAAGCACTTTCTCACGAAATGACTCTTTATTAAGGTCACTTAATGGATCAAGACCTGCACGTTCACGCACTTCATTAAGGTAACCATAGGCTTCAGAAGTAGGTCCGCTCTGTTCATTGATAGCCTCGGCCAACATGAGCAAAACATCTGCATATCGCAGGACAGGCCAGTTATCGTCAGTCCGGCCATAAATACTATGCCCATGAACATATTTTTTAATATAAGGCACTATTAAGTCGGTTCTCGGACTCGTAAAATCTAGTCCAATAGAAGCATCTTTCCTTAAATCGCCTTCTTCATATGCAGCAATCATATCGTTGGTCGGAATATTCCAACCACCCGGAGTAGCCTGGGCATGTCCTATAATTTCTTCTCCTGAAAACCTTGGTGAAAAGGTATAGGCAAAATTACTATGTTCTCCCAGGTCATTTCCTCCCTGATACTGTATTTCAAAGATGGATTCTTTGTGATTCTTGTTTGCAGGATCAAATATATCCTCATAGTTAGATAATAGAGAATAGCCCAAAGGAAGAACATCTTTCAAGGTTGTTACTGCGTCGGAATACTTTTTTTGTGTAAGATAAACCTTACCTAACAAGGTCAATGCAGCACCTTTGGTTATCCTTCCGATATTTTCGCCGCCATAGCTTGCGGGAAGCAAAGAAACGGCATCATTCAGATCACTTTCAATTTGTGTATAAACACTTGATTGAGGTTCTCTTACATATTCCCATGCCTGTGAAGGTGCATCCAAGGGTTCAGTAAGAAGTACAAGGTCACCAAAATATTGGGTTAACTGAAAATATGAATAAGCTCTGAAAAATTTCAATTGCCCTTCACACTCATTCTTAACCGCATCGGAAATCTCTTCATTATCTTGAAGCTTTGCCAAAGGAAGATTAATATCATAAATAATATTGTAGTAATTCTCATACATCGATTGAATATCGGTAGTAGAAGGATTTAATGTCCAAAATTCGAATGCTTCCTGGTGTATCGCTGATGAACGGGAATCCGGCCAAAAATCAACCGTTGTATTATCAGCAATTAATTCATTGAACATATACTGACCGGGAATAATGCTACTTTGTAATTGCGCATAAACACCATTAACTGCTTGAATAAATTGACTCTCAGTACTATAAAATTCTTCTGATGCTATTCTTGTAGGATCTGTCTGATAAAGAAAATCCTCATCACATGAAATGTGAACCATCATCTGAATTATAGCAATTATTATTATATATTTTTTCATTTTTCTATAGTTTTAAAATGTTATATTAGCTCCAATAGTAAAAGTCCTCGGAAGAGGATAAGCTTCAGCATCATAGTTGGGTTGTGTATGTGTTCCGCTATGACTAACATCCGGATTATTACCTGGATAATCAGTAAATATAAATAAATTATCTGCGGTCAGGTATATTCTTGCATCGAAAGACTGAAGAAGTGACTTCGGAAGTGTGTAGCCAAGACTTACATTCTTTACCCATAAATTACTCCCGTCATATACATAAAAAGAAGAAGATTCCCTATGCCATTTCCAGTTATTTGTACTTGGTACTATTCCGTTACCCGGATTTTCAGCTGATCTCCATCTTTCTTTAGCTTTAGCCAATACATTAAATACTCCGTCCAAATTCATCGTTGACACTTCTATCCGCCTGTAAAGATCAAAATCATATGCATAGGTAAATAGAACACTTACATCAAAATTTTTATAATCAGCACCAACTGTTAAACCTCCCGTAAATTTTGGCCATGGATTCCCTATTTCAGTCATATCAGCTGTTCCTAAACCGTGATCTATTTTACCGTCGTCATTAACATCCCGATATATAAAATCACCGGGGACAGCTCCCTCCTGTGTAGGATATTCATCTATTTGCTCCCATGTGTCAAAAATACCTATTACTTCGTACCCAACTATCATTCCGATAGGTCGGCCAACTTGAGTATGCCATCCGCCATCCCACATTGAACCATTCCATATTTCATCATTTTCTCCGCGCATTTCAAGAACTTTATTCCGGTTAAAAGAAATATTAAAATTACCCCAAACATTTAGATCATCATTTATTCTATTTCTATATCCGGTTTCAATTTCAACACCACTGTTTCTTACTTTTCCAACATTATTTAAAGAACTCGTAAATCCTGATATCGCCGGTAATTCGATGGATAACAACATATCAGAAGTAATTCTCTTATAATATTCCGCTGTAAAAGTAAATCTGTTATTAAAAGCAGATAAATCCAGGCCTACATCTATTTGTTCCGCTTTTTCCCATCCTAATTCTGTATTTGCAAAAGAACTTACTCCATATCCGCTCACATAATTATCAGACAATATATATCCACTTTTACTCATAAATGATAAATGGGAATAATTTCCAATATTGTTATTTCCGGTTTGCCCCCAGCTTATTCTTGGTTTTAAATCATCCAGCCATGAAATTCCTGACATGAATGGTTCATCCGAAATTCTCCATCCCAGTGACAAAGCCGGGAAATTACCGTACTTATTATTGGAACCAAAACGGGAACTGCCCTCTCTCCTGAATGTTCCGGATAATAAATATTTATCTTTAAACGAATAGTTTATCCTTGTAAAATAAGCTAACATAGTCCATCCATATTCATAAGAATTGGAAGACTGTAAAGTGGCGGAACCAAGAAAAGGAGTCAGATCATTCGGATATTCATCTCCAGCACCTGAAAGCCCTTTCACTATCTCCTGCTGGGCTGAAAATCCAAGTAATACATTTAAACTATGATCCTCAAACTGCTTATTATATGTTAATAATTCATCAGCGGCATAATTACCAACATTGGAGGCTGCATCATCTTCACTGGCATCTCTTGGGGCAGGGCTATTGGTACCTGAAACAGTTGATGGAACATACTGCTTGGATGTGGCATAACGACGCCTTGCGTTCACAATTGACTTAAATTTAAAATCTTTCAGAAAAGAAAATTCTATAAATCCATTTGCCAGTAAATCACCTGTCTCGGAATTTCGTTGTATTTCATTCAGATACTGAACAGGATTAGGGAATCCGTAAATTCCGTCATGTCCCCCGATATAACTATTATAAGTGCCATCTTCATTAAATACCGGTTCCCTGGGATCCGCCAACAACGACATTCCTACAACTGCATAATACCCTTCAGAAGTAGTATAATTTTGCTTAGAATAGGAACCATTGAAATTTAATCCTACATTTATGAAGTCATTAATTTTTCCATTAACATTAGCACGCACCGAATAATTATTAAAATTCGTATTTTTTAATGCTCCTTCCTGATTGATAACACCTAATGAAACCAACGAACGAATGTCTCCGGAACCTTCAGATATTGTTAAATTGTAATCCTGAAATTGTGCATTCTGATTAAGAATTTCATCAAACCAATTTGTAGAATATTTTGTTTGTTCAGGATAACGAAAATCTAAGGGGACCTCTTCTATGGAGGGCTCTCTCTCATCAAATATCCGGATTTTATCCATAAAGATATCCTTTTTGAACTGAGCAAATTCTTCTCCGTTTAACATTTCTACTTTTCTGGACTCAGGAATATTTTGAACTCCGTAATTTGCTTTAAAATTTAATCTTGCTTTTCCTTCCTTGGCACTTTTTGTTGTAATAAGTATAACACCGTTTGAGCCCCTTGCTCCATATATTGCCGTAGAAACAGCATCTTTTAATACAGAGATTGATTCAATGTCATCCGGATTAAAATTTTGCCCGATTGAAGTACCTACAGGAAAACCGTCAATTACCCATAGAGGCTGACTCCCTGCTCCCAAAGAACTTAACCCCCTAATAGTAACGTCAAATTCTCCCCCAGGGGCACCTGTTAACTGCTTAACCTGAACACCCGTGGACTGGCCTACCAATAAGCGGCTTATATTTACAGCAGGAACATCTTCCAGTCTTGAAACATCAATATTGGAAATTGCAGCGGTTATATCCCGTTTTCTTTGCGTTCCATAACCTATAGCAACAACCTCTTCAATTCCGATGGTCTCTTCCTCCATCGTAATATTAATTGTTGCCTGGCTGCCAACTAATACTTCCTGCGTTCTCATTCCCACGAAAGAAAATACCAGTATAGCATCGGAAGATAAATTTGAAATCGAATACTCTCCATTTGAATCGGTTATTGTCCCCTGAGTTGTTCCTTTTACGACAATAGTTACCCCCGGAAGAGGTTCTCCCTGTTGATCGGTAATACGGCCGCTTACGGTCCTTTGTTGTTGCGTCTGGTTCCAGAATCCCGGATTTTCATAAGGCTCATTCTTATCTTTTATAAGGATGAGATTATCATTTCTTACATCGAATGTTACATCTTGCCCTTCAAAAAGATATCCGAGAACCTGGTGCACAGTTTGTTCAGTAACCTTAAAAGTTACTTTCCGCTCAACATCAACCTGTTCACGCTGGTAAAAAAACCTAAATTTGCTTTGGTCTTCAATTTGACGCAGTACCTCTTCAATCTGCTGGTTTTTCACATCAAATGTAAATTTGGTAACTTGTGAATAAACCGATGCAGAAACCTGTATGAAACAGGCTGTGAGTAAGATCAGAATTAACTTCATTGTTCTTACAAGTTTTTGATTCTTCCTATAAATATAGGAAAAAAATAATTCAAATTTTTTCATACATTTGTATAATTTAATGTTAGTAAATAATGGTGTTACAGCACCGTTTAACTAATTTATGGCAGGTAGTGCTGCCAGGGAGCAGGTGTTACAGCACCTGCTTTCTTTGTTTAGTTCGCTTAATGTCACATAAGTTTATCCTCCTTTTACTTTTTTTGAATAATTATTTTTTGTCCTTCAATCTTATAATCAACAGGCAGAGTTTCTTTCAAAATATCCATCACCTCTAAAATTGTTTCGTTACGAAAAGTACCATCGTAATGATAATCAAGTGTTATATTTCTCTCAACCTCAATATCAACACCATACTTTCTTTCAAGCAGGACAATCAACTCACTTAAATTCATATTGATAAAAATGAGTTTGTTCTCTTTCCACGATGTATAAATACGGGTATTAACCTTATTTGTTTCAAGGAAATTGTCATGAACATTATAAACCAATTGTTCTCCTGGTTTGAGGATTCTGGACTTCATTTTGAAATTACCGGATGATACCACATTGACACTTCCTTTTTCGAGGGTTGTAACTATTTCATTATCTTCCGTATAAGCTTTAACATTGAATTGGGTGCCCATTACCATTACATCATAAAAAGAGGTATGAACCACGAAAGTCCTTTTTTTGTTTTTTTTAACATCGAACCATGCTTCACCGTTTAAAAATATTTCACGGATTTTCTTTTTGCTATTTATTGCATATTTTATTTCAGAACCGGAATTAAGGGCTACAAGTGTACTGTCAGGCAATACTATTTGTGAAATTGAACCTTCGGGTGCTATTGAGGTGTAATATTCTGTGCCGGGTCTTTGAAACAGACTTATCATTATTCCTGTAACAAGGCCAATGATCAGCACAGCTGCAAATTTTAAAATATTGGACAAATGCTTTTTAAGAAAAATTTTCTTTTCCCCTGTATTTAAATTGATCCGGTGATATATCTCATTTAATAACGATTTCTTTTCCGAAAGGTCAAGCCGGAAATTATCTTTATCTTCATTAGTATAAAAATCATAGATTAGAGATCTGATTTCAAATTGTTTGCTTGAATCGGTAAAAAGAGAAAGACTTTTCTTCAATTCTTCCCTTGTACATTCTCCTTTTAAATATTTATGTATTATTTCTTTGTCTCTGGTCATTATAAATGCATCTATCCGTCTAATATATCCTGTCCTTCCCCAATTGTTTCACTAAACTACAAAATTAATGAAACGAGCATGATTTTTTTTAATCAAAAAATACACACAAGAGTCCGTCTATAAAATCCGCTGAATGCGTTATGTTTTGTCCTCATGATTTATTCAGGAGGGCTTGCCCTCAAAATGGTCATTTACGACTATATAACATTCTCTTGTATTACAACTTTTCAATAAAGGCTCAATCATTAATATCTCTTTCTTTTTCTTATAGTAATACGCATAAATCAGATTACCCCCCAAAAAATATTGACTTTACCTTGCATTTTATTCCTTTTTAGACCAGCTGTAAATAAAAAAAATATTAATAGAATTTATCAAATATTAATGTGGTAATTTTTTTATGGAGACTTACCCGTTTGTTAAATTTTTGAGAAAAAATATAATAGCAATTATTTTCAAAATATTTTGGATATTCGCACTTTAATATGTTTTAATGCCAGATTTATCTGATTTTCAACAGTTTTAACCTTTATATCCAGTTTTTCCGCAATCTCTTTGTGCGACAGTTCCTCTTCCCTGCTTAACTTAAAAATATTTTTTCTCTTTTCAGGCAATTCTTCTATTGCTCTTTCTATTTCTTTCTTAAGAATTTCATAATCTGACTCACTTCTTATACCCGTTTCTTTATATTCAAAATAGTATTCCAGAAATTTTCTGTATTCCTTATCTTTCATTCGTAACCGGAGACGATCCATTATTAAATTATAAGAAATAGTGAAAAGGAATGACTTGAATGATTTATGAGGATCAATTTCATTTCGATTATACCAAATTCTTAAAAAAGTCTCCTGTACAATTTCTTTTGAATCTTCATTATTTTTTAGCAATGAAAAGGAAAAACTAAATAGCTTGTTACTGTATTTATAAAATAGAATGTCAAATGCCCTGGCCTCATTATTTTTTAACTCAGAAACAAGGATATCATCATTATACCCGGACAAGTCATTCATAAATTTATTATTATATCCTGATAAAGATATTTTTCTTATATAAAAAATAACAAATATACCAATTAAAAAACCAAGCCAGCGTCAACATAAATATTTCAATGAAATTTTCAGGAATCCAGCTAAAAATAAGCTTTATCCATGGTTCTGTAAATTTATATACTATACTTTTTATTGAACTGGCAAACAAATATATAAAAATTGGATTCATTCCGACCACTACCCCAAACAAAGCCCATTTTTTATGTTCTCTAATATCTATGATCCAATAGGTCAGGGCAAGGGCAAAAATGGCAAATCCCCCGCTTAAGAAAACAAAAGAGCTTGTACATATTCTCTTAATAATGGGAGAAATAAATGTTAAGGCATATCCTGTGATTAGAGCAATCATGCCCCCGATAAGTAATATAATGAGTTTCCTGTTGCCTGATAAATCTTTACGTAATAACTGTCCGCATAATGCTCCCCAAATAGTATGGGCGGCAGTCGGGACGGCATTAAATGAAGCCCAGTGACCACTTGAACCAGGAGCAATTATTTGATTAACATAGTCGCCAAAGGTTTTGCCCATGACGAAGGGCTGACCGCTTTCCATGGGAAAAAGACGGTAAAGGATCTCTGTCAGTACAATTAATCCGATAGATACCGCAAGTTGAACAGAAGGCTTTGTCCGTATAAGTAAAAAGGCTATAAAATAGGTTATTCCGATTTGAGATAATACATTTTGGAATGTAAGATTAAAACCATTCCCTGCTGCATTCAATGTTACACCAAGAAGTATCAAAACCAGAGAACGCGTGGCTGCGTGCCGTGTTAGTTTTGCCCATGACTCCCCACTTGATAATCGCTTAGCTATGGAAAAAGGAATAGCCATTCCGACGATGAACATGAAAAAGGGCTGGATCAAATCCCAAAACCTGAAACCTTCCCAATCGGGATGGGTAAACTGTGTTGAAATAACATGCGCTATGGTACCCTCATACTCTGCAGCTGAGAAATACTGTAATACTCCACCGCTTATGAGTAATAACATGGTAAAACCTCTGAAAAAATCAAGTGAAATTAAACGTTTACTATCATTCATGGATTTGTCATAAATAATTTTTCAAGTTTAATAAATTAATATTTATAAAAAAAATGGTAGGTAAAATGTAACCTGTGCGGATAAATTATATATAAAGGTAAAATATAATCTACTGTAAAAAATATTAATATCTATGCATTTTAGATGAAATTCTGAGAAAAGATTTTATGTTGAGGTGCATGTCCGGTAAGCTGGAATTTTTTTATAATTACATATTAAGGAAAGACTAAACCCGAAAAATATTCTTCCTATTCCTTTTTGTTGAATTTATAATCAACACCGGAGAGACTTTTCAATTCATTTACAGCGAAATATTTAAAATTATGATGACTACTTGTAAACTAATTTTAAGTATTTCGGGAAAAACTCTGACATGGTTTGCCTGAAAAAAAATAAATATTACTTTTGCACCCGCCTTTGAACAACAAAGGTTAAAGGTATGACTCAGTAGCTCAGTTGGTAGAGCACATCCCTTTTAAGGATGGGGTCCTGGGTTCGAGACCCAGCTGGGTCACTTTTTACGAAAAAAAATATAAAAGCATAAAAAAGGTGACTAAATTGAGACTATTGAATTTTTGGCAAAAAGATAGTCTCGGTAAACCTTGTAACTCTCTGGTATTCATCATTTAAATTGATTTATTTTGGTCTCATTTGGTGTTGTAAAAGGACTCTAAAAACAGTAGTTTTGTGCACTAAAGCGAGACCTGTTTTTTAACCTTAACCAGGTTTACCATGAGAATTACTGTAAATTTACGTTTGAGAAATTCCCAAAAACGAAAAGATGGGACATGCACTGTCTATGCCAGATGCATGATGGAAGGCAGTAGGATTGAATTGTCAAAAGGTATTTTTATTTCTGATGAAAGTTGGGATCCGGATATCCAAATGGTGAGGGATCGAAAAGAAAAAATTCGAACCTTAAATTCAAAATTAGATAAATTTGTTTCCAAAATTTATGATGCTTCTAATCAATTCGAAGCAACAAAAGAAAACTTCAGTCTTTTGAATTTGAAAGAAAAATTGTTTCCAAATCGATCAAAATTGTGGGGCTATCACCGCCACCTGAAAAAAGTTTTGAATGACGCTATAGCAGTGGTCCATATACAACGTAATCCTTACATCAGTTACAAAGTAAAAAGTGTGGCGTTTAAAACAAAATATTGCCAGGAACGGGAACTTATATTCCACGCATGGACTTAGACCAGTAGCTCAAATTATGAATGTTAATCGCGGAAACAGGATGGAATATTTGGTTTATTGCAGAACGAACAAATACCTGTCTGGATGCCTTTAAAGCAGTTATGGTACGTTTTGAAACAAATGCTGTGCATTGGAAAGCACTTAATTGGTATTCTGCGTAATTTTACTGCGACAACTTTAAACAACTTCAAATTGAAATAACCATGAAAAAAATTTGTTTAATTCTCTTTTCAGGAATCATTTTTATGAACCTTACGTCCTGTGCGGATATGAAAAAAGGCGAAGCAACAGCAGAGTGGCCGGAAATCACTTCGGAAACCAAACCATGGACCCGTTGGTGGTGGCATGACAGTGCCGTTAATCCGGAAGATTTAAAAGCGAATATGGAGGCCTTCGATGAAGCGGGCTTTGGCGGAGTGGAAATTACTCCTATCTATGGAGTGAAAGGACACGAGGACGAAGCGCTGAGTTTTCAGTCAGATGAGTGGATGGGGGCGTTTGAATATACCCTGCAAGAAGGGAAACGGCTCGACATGGGAATCGACCTGGCCAATGCCTCGGGTTGGCCTTTCGGCGGACCGTGGATCCAGGCGGATCTGGCATGTAAAAATTTTCAGTACAAAACGTATTCTCTGAACAGTGGAGAACGGTTAAATGAAAAAGTTGAGTTTATTCAGAAACCCATGGTGCGCTCCATTGGCCATCGTTTAGATATTTCTGATATTAAATTTCCTGTAAGCAGCAATTCCAATTTGCGGGAGATGGCTCTGGAACAGGTGCGTTTTGAGAAGCCTCTGTCTCTTCAGGCACTGATGGCGTATGGTGAAGGAGGCGAAGTGCTGGATCTGACTGGTCACGTGGAGGATAACGGGACGCTGAACTGGGAGGCCCCTACAGGCAGTTGGAAATTGGTTGCTTTGTTTCAGGGATGGCACGGCAAGATGGTGGAACGTGCAGGACACGGAGGAGAAGGAAATGTCATAGATCATTTTTCGGAAGAAGCGACCCGTGAATTTTTGAAATTTTTTGACTACCAGGCAGAAAAGATTGAACTGTCCGGATTGAGGGCTTTCTTCAATGATTCCTACGAAGTGGATGATGCTTCCGGACAGGCAAACTGGACTACGGACTTCTTAGAAGAGTTTGAGACTCACCGTGGATATGACCTGAAAGATTATTTACCGGCCCTGATAGGGGAAGATGAAGGAGAGATAAATAACCGGGTGCTTTGTGATTACAGGGAGACCATTTCAGACTTATTGCTCGAAGAGTTTACCGTGGTTTGGGCTGAGTGGGCAGAAACACACAATGCAGTAATCCGGAATCAAGCCCATGGTTCACCGGCCAATATTTTGGACCTGTATGCAGCAAGTCATATCCCTGAAACCGAAGGGACCAATCCCATGCGGATCAAGATGGCTACTTCTGCCGGACACGTGACGGGGAAACCGCTGATTGCCTGTGAAGCTTCCACCTGGCTGGACGAGCACTTCAGGGCAAATCTGGCCGATGCCAAAGAGAATTTTGACCGCTACCTGGCACATGGTGTAAACCATATCGTGTACCATGGAACGCCTTATTCACCTATGGATGCCAAATGGCCGGGCTGGATGTTTTATGCGGCCGTGCACTTTGCACCAACCAACAGTCTGTGGCCAGACATGAAGGCGCTGAATGACTATGTGGCCAATTCACAGGCATTTATGCAAGACTCCCGTCCCGATAACGACCTGTTGCTCTACTTCCCCATTTATGATGCCTGGTCGGAAAAAGGACGTGAAATGCTCCGGCATTTTGGGGGATCCGGGGAAACATTGACCCAAAAGATCAGCGAGTTTCTGCTAAGTGAAGGATTCCTGTTTGATTATATCTCAGACAAGCAGATCGGGAAACTCTCCACGGATGATCAGGAAATTGTGGCTCCCGGAACGAGATACAAAACGATAATCGTTCCTTCCTGTCAGTACATTCCGCTGGAAACCATGGAGAATCTTTTGCAACTGGCACAAGAGGGTGCTACGGTCATTTTTGAGGATCATCTTCCGGCCTCCGTGTCCGGCATGTACGACCTAAAGAATCGCCAGCAGCAACTGGAAGCACTGAAAAATGCCATTAAATTTGAGGAGACTGAAAATTATGCGCAGGCACCACGCGGTGATGGAACCCTGCTAATGGGGAATGACCTGATGTCTATGCTGGAAACGGTGAATGTGTTTGCCGAGGAGCTGGCGGGAGCCGGACTCTGGTTTAACCGGGTCAACAGGGAAGAAGGAACTTGTTATTTTATCACCAATTGGAGTGATCAGCCGCTGGATCAGTGGATTACCCTGCAAAAATCCGGAGAGGATGCGGTATTGTTTAATCCGATGACCCGCGAAAAGGGGAAAGCCACCATTCAATGGAACAGGAATGATCCCCCACAGGTTTATTTGCAGTTGAACCCCGGCGAAAGTATGATCTTACAATGGTATCCGTCTGATGTTGATCTGGAAGAGTATCCGTTCTGGACCATTACAGGAGAAAAAATAAACCTGAAAGGCGAATGGAACGTATCGTTTGAGCAAGGTGGACCAACGCTTCCGTCTTCATACAAAACGACTGAATTAAAATCGTGGTCGGATCAATCAGATGAGCTAAAATCATTTTCGGGCACGGCCAGTTATAAAATCTCATTTGAAAAACCGGGAATAGATGTACCGGCATTTATGTTGGATTTAGGCGATGTTTATGAATCAGCTTCGGTATATTTGAATGGTGAGAAGTTAGAGACTTTGCTGGGGCCAACCTATAAATTGATTGTTGATGCCGATAATTTAGAGAAGATCAATGAGTTGGAAGTAAAAGTCTCTAATCTGATGGCAAATCGAATCATTAACATGGATAAAAACGATATGAATTATAAAATTTTTTACAACATTAATTTTCCTGCACGAATGCATGAAAACAGAGGGCCTGATGGACTTTTTACGGCTGCTAACTGGGAACCTGTCATGTCAGGACTGATAGGACCTGTTAGTTTGATTCCTGTAAATCTCAAAAAAGAATGAATCCAATTTACAACCTAAATTTGAAAATCAATAAAAAATTATGCATCCATTATTTACACTTTAAAGTTTTTTAAAATTAATATCTTTGAAGATGATTGTGATATAAACATCAAGTAAACAATATGTTATTATGTTTTAGCAAATCCGAATGACTTAAGACAAATTATCTCAAGATTTTCGTATCCCCACTTCCATTATTCAGATTAATATCCATATTCGGTTTATTAGTCTTCCATGCGCCGGCAGTAAAATCAGGCACTTTAATGGAATTTGAATTATTCAGCACCGACCAGTATGACAATTCAACAATAGAACTAAAGGCTGCAGCATCGTAAACATCCTGATCCAAAGGCAGACCGGTTCGCAAGCAATCGATAATATGCCAGACATTAATAAGGTCAGAACCACCATGACCGCTCTGTAAATTGGCTCCAAGTCCTTTTCTAAAACCTTCAAATTTATGTAGCAATCCCGGTTTATATTTTTCCATCAATTCATCATAGGTCTTTTGATCAGCCCATTTATGATTCCCTGTACAGATTCTTGGCGGAGGGGGATCATACAAAACAGAGCCGCCGGTGCCATACACCCCGTGAATAAGGTTATGAGGTGAAGGCGTGGTCGCATCATGCTGAATGTTCAGAGTACTTCCCTCTTTTGTTTTAATTAACATAGAACTCATATTTCCCCTGTAATCCATCTTTGCAAATTCATCATAAAAAGGATCATCCTTTACCAGTTCCTTTGCCCTCTTTTTCATCATAAAGTCCCTGCTTTCCACGGAAACAACAAAGTCGAAGCGGTCACCCCTGTTAATGTTCATCATTTGTGCTATAGGCCCCATACCATGAGTCGGATAAATATTCCCCTTTCTTGATCCGTACAGTCTCAGCCACCACATATCCCAATATGTAGTTTTACTGAAATTATTCCTCATTTTACTGGTATTATATGCTCCGTCACCATGTACAATTTCACCAAAAAATCCCAGCTTGGCCATATTCAGTGTAGTGATGTGGAAAGGCATAAAGGTATAATTCTCCATCATCATGCAATGCTTCCTGGTTTTTTCGGAAGTCTTCACAAGGTCCCAGCATTCCTTTATAGTTAAAGCTGCAGGCACCTCCGTTATCACATGTTTACCCTGCTCCATGGCATAAACAGCCATCCTTGCATGCAGATACGTTGGTGTTGTTACTAAAACAATATCTAAATCATTACGCTCACAGAGCTTCTTCCACTCATCTTCCGAACCGTAATAATATTCCGGATTATGATCCGTATTTTCCAGGTTCTTTTTAATTCTTTCAAATCGTTCAAGTTCCAAATCTGCTGCAGCCTTAATCTCTACATCAGAAACACGGGAGATGGTACCTGCATGATGTGAACCCCTGTTTCCAGTACCGATAATACCTATCCTGACAGTACTGATTTTCGGGGCAGCATAACCCGACATATTAAACCTCTGCGCGTGATTTTTCTGATACTCCTCGATTTGTTTTGGCAAATCATCAAAATCCTTTTCTTCTTCCTGGTATTGAGCGTACAATGTATTAGCAGACGCAAAGCTTAATCCTGCCATAGATGCTATTTCAATAAAATTCCTTCGCCTAATTTTCATTATATGGTTATTTTAACATTATCACATATTTTTGTTATTTACAAAATTTTTATGCCCTTCCATTTTTCGCAGAAGGTTCAAACCCATAGATCACACTTCTTGTTATTTACAATTATTTTATTACTTGAGCTTCAATCCCTGATAATCCCGCCAGCATTTTTATCTCCTTAATCCAATTCCCATACGCCATGGCTATATGATGGCCACCAAACTCTCTGGCAATCTGCCTGGCATTACCTACTTTAATTCCCACTGCAATCCTGCAATGCTCCGCATCTTCTGTCCACAATATCTCTCCCGGTATTATCCACAATTCCTTGGCAGAAGGAGAAATGCCAACCAATGTAACTTCTTCTCCTTTTGGAAGGTCAATATATCCGGTAAGTCCCTTGCCAGTTCCATGAAAATCTCTCAACTTTAATGAACAGCCGGAACAACCCATCGAAGAAGGAACAATATCATGATTGACAACTATAATGTTTTCTTCAATATCCTTATGGGTATTGTTTTCAAAAATATTTCCCATAAGAGCAGGCTTATTAGAAATACCCATCAGAAAAGCCATACTTAATAGAGCCGATATATCTCCTTCGCAAGCCCACACATATCCTTCGTCTATCAGGCTGGAAACCGAAAAGCAAGGTACATAATCTGCATTAGGCAAAGCAGCACAATCAACAGTGACTCCCATGGCTCCCTCCTCTTTTAACAACTCCTTAAGAGCCACATATATTTTGGCAAAAAAATTGAGCTTATTCTCCCGGTTATCAGTTATTTCATACCTCTTCCATTTGTCAGCAACAACCTGACTGTCATCATCTGAAACCTCCCTGACAGCCTTGACATAATCATCTAACTCTTTTTTAACAAAACTAACACCTAACCGGCAGTGCAGACCGTCAAAATCATAGTTCGACTCCGACACAGTGTGTGAGGGCATATCTCCAAAATAGATTACCTTTAAATTATTAATGAACTTTCGTGCTTGTAATACATGAAGTACCTGCTTGACTTCTTCTGCCCCAAATGGCGTATAAGTATAGGAATCCCTTGCCGGCAAATACCGTATATTCCAAATATAGCCCCAGTTATCCCAAAGCGGTATGATCGGCTTACCATATTGACGCATTATATGAATAAGGTCTTCCTGTCCCCCGGAAATAATTAGAACATCGCTTTCAAATTTAGGAATTTCTCTCAGCTCACTTCCGTCAGAACTAATATTTAATGCAGGAAGTACTTCTACAAACGGTAATACATTTGACAGATTATCCAAACTTAAATCTTCCGGCGGAACTTCTTTATCCCTTAAAAGATTCCTTGGCTTGGGAGCATTTTTCTCCCTCGGCAGAACCCAATTCCAATAAACTTTTTCAATATCACTGCTAAAAAAAACCGGCAATAATCTGAGGGGCATATGATATAATCCTGATTCGACTTTTTTTTGTTCCATGGTTTGAAATTTTATATAAATATCCAAATTGAATTTTTTTGTAACAATTTTTATCCCGGCATTAATGCCGGGGCTAAAAATACTTCTTCAAACAAGGGCTTTAGCCCAATAACTATTTTTTATCCGGACAATAATGTTTATTTATGAATTTTTTCGATCTACCTCACAGAAATATTCGTATATTAAATTTCATATATTCATATTAATTTTCTATGGTGACAAATGAAACTTACCATGATAAAAACATTTTCATGTGTATGCAATAGCTCATGGCTGGTTTTATTATCATAAATTAACAATACTCATATTCCGGTCATTGGTTTTCCATGCTCCTGCCGTAAAATCAGGAAACTTGATTGGCTGGGAGCCATTCCTTACCGACCACTCGCTCAAAGGCATCACTGCACTCATTGATACCCCGTCATATACATCCATATCAAGTGGTAAGCCTTTGTGCAAACAATCTATCAGCCGCCACATCATCAGCAGGTCTGCTCCGAATTTCGATCCGCTGCCCTGATCTTTTAAATCCTTTTCCAGTTTAAAAACCCCGGGCGTATACTTTTCCATAATAGAATTATATTCCTCATCAGATACATAGCCTCCTTCTTTTTTATAAATCCTTGGAGGACGGGGATAACCCTGTACCGAAGCATCCATCCCATATATCTCGTGCTTAAGTGTGTATGGCCGGTAAGTAGAAGGATCATGCTGTACCACAATTGTCCGCCCCACTGCTGTCTTTATTACCGAAGTGTTGATATTGCCCCTGAAATCCTTATCCATAAATTCACTGTATATAGTATCCTGTGCCGC
Source organism: uncultured Prolixibacteraceae bacterium (assembly GCA_964611525.1). GTDB lineage: Bacteria > Bacteroidota > Bacteroidia > Bacteroidales > Prolixibacteraceae > JAAYJR01. The sequence goes on along the minus strand of CAZTAL010000159.1, from coordinate 2,197 downwards.
AAGCTCCCTGGCCTTCTTTTGCATTATAAAATCCTCGCTCTCTACCGATACCAGATAATTCAGCTTGTCTCCCCTGTTTATATCCATAACCTGACATATTATCTCAAAGCCGTGAATCGGATAAATATTACCTTTCCTGTTGGCATACTGTTTTAACCACCACATGTCCCAGTAAAAACCCTTGCGGAAATTATTGCCTATCTTGTTGGCTATATAGCCACCCTCTCCATGAACCAAATCACCGAAAAAGCCCTCCCTGGCCATATTCAAAACAGTTAATTCAAAATCATTATAAATATAATTGGCCATCATAAAACAATGCCTGCGGGTGCTCTCGGCTGTCTCAACAACTTTCCAACAATCTTCCAGAGTAGCGGACAAAACTACCTCGGAAGCTGCATGCTTGCCCTGCTCCATAGCATATATTGCCATCTTGGCATGCATATACCACGGTGAAGTTATGATCACCAGATCAATGTCATCCCTCTCACAAAGCTTTTTCCACTGATCTTCTCCCCCTGTGTACAGATCAGGATCATGTCCCGTTCCATCGAGCATCTTTTTTGCCCTCTCAGCCTTCTCCGGCTGAACATCACATAAGGCTTTTATCTCAACACCTTCCAGCTTTGTCAGATTCCTCATATGACCCGGACCTCGATTGCCCAAACCTATAATTCCAACACCAACGGTTTCTATGGCAGGAGCAGTATAACCCGCCATGTTAAACTGCTGTACATGCGATTCTTCCATTTCTTTGTTCTGCTGATCAAGACCCGGCTCTTCTTCATCTGTACTTGTACCGCCCTTAGAGTCACATCCTTCAAATAGGGCGGCTCCGGTTATTCCAAGACCTGCCGCCCCTGTCATCTTTAAAAAATCCCTTCGATCATTTTTCATAGTAATATTAATTTCCAATTACAAATTCATGTATTGATCTGACCTGTGAAAAAGGCTTCTACCAAATCTATTGTTATAAAACTATTTTTATATAATTCCCCAAACATTATATTGGCTATTTTTCCCCTTAAATCAAATACATAATAAATTTTTGTTCCGGGGTTTTATTTATACTTACCGGCAAAATCCTCCGAATATGAATTGATATCATCATCAGTCAGATCAGTACCTGAATGAATAATCATCCTGTACCTGAATGTTGCTGATGATCCTGCAGGTATACGGTCAATTTTTAATTTACTATCTATCTTCTTCTACAACTTCAAATCCTATTAAAGTAGCCAAATTCTTAATATCTTCTCTGAAATCACCATAAAATACGACCCTGTGTTGAGCAAAAGTATTCCAATCCAGATTATCATGTAAAGCTTTAACGTCAGTCTTAATAGCTAATTTTGTCCGGCAGGATATATCATCCCATTCTTCAAACAGTTTTCTGCCTGAAACGGCTTTGCCTGTAAAAACAGCTATTTTCTTATCATGCATATTCATTTTTAATACGGTGACAGTTTCATTTAATGGTAAATCAACCTGTACGCATGCACCGCCTTCATTTTTTTTATGATACGGCAAATTTCTGATAGTGTAATCACACCTTCTCTCATCTCCGTATGGGTTAAAGGGACACTCACAGTGACCTATTATCGCTATATCTAAAAAGGGGTCTAGTACATAATCACCATTAAAGCCCGGCCTTCCTGTAAAATAATATATTATCGCCTGGGTCAGCAAACTATTTATAAGTGTTTCAGACGGAGCTATTACTCCATCGGTAACTAACTGGGAAGAAGGTAAACCCTGAGAAGGAATAACACCTTTTTTATAGTGCTGATATACACCATATCCTTCGCCGGTTACGGAGTTGCAATCATATTTATCCATGAGTTCTTTCATAGCTATATATAATTTCGCCGACTCTACTATTTGAGTCTTATTAGTATTTTTTATACGATAAGCTCCATCTATCCACATATTTGCAACCTCTTCAGCCTTTTGGCTATTTGTCTTTTGAATTTTATCAAAAAGCTCTTCTATTGGTGTCGTTACAAGCTCTGTTCCGAATACCTCCGATAAATTATCAAGAAAAACCTTTTCATATTCTTTTGATCCGCCCTCATAGGCACCCAGAACCGGTTTATCCGTAATTACCAATGCCCTTAAATTTTTCATTTTTGCAATGGCTTGAATCAATTTGATCTTTTTTGATAAATTTATCATTCTGGATGAAAAAACAGATTTA
>CAZTAL010000158.1:0-16727 GCA_964611525.1 uncultured Prolixibacteraceae bacterium | reverse complement strand
ATCATCGGCAAAAAAGATGATAATGTTAGGCTTATTATCTGCTGCAAACAATCCTGTTGTTGCCAGCATTAAAAGAAGAAATGTAAATATTCTTTTCATCAGTTAATGTTTTAAGTTTGAGACTGGTCTAAAAAGGAGCTTCGCACACTTTTTAGGCAAATTATTAAAATTTATTAAATTTTCAAGGAAGTTAGTGTTACTTTATTAAAAAAAAAACAAGACCCAGGGGGGGTGAGACTCCCCTCAGACCTTGTTTTTTCAATTTTATAGAAAATTTTACTCTTAAGATAATTTTATTAGCAACATCTGAATAAGAGATGGAATCTTTTTTATCTCTTCAAGAGTACTTCTTTTTCATATTTTTGGATTTCAGGAATATAATCATATCCTGTGGGTACTCCTTCACTAAGACAATAATAATTCCAAACAGCGCTTATGGGCATAGTTTTCAGTTCTTCCAGCATTGCCAGCCGTTCAAAATACTTGCCTTCTTCTTCAAGTTTTTTCAAATCCTGAGTCGGTTCCAGTGCTGCAATCAGAAATGCTTTTTGAGCCGCGCGTGTACCTATGACATAAGCGCCGATACGGTTTATGGAAGCATCAAAGAAGTCCAGTCCGATATTTACCCTGTCTAAGAAATTATTACGCATAACTTCGGATGCTATTAATTGTGTTTCTTCATTAAGATTAACGACATGATCGGAATCCCAACGAATAGCCCTTGTAATGTGCAGTAATATTTCATCAACAAACTGAAGTACAGCAGAAATTTTATCCCCCACAACTTCTGTAGGATGAAAATGGCCACTGTCGAGACAAATCAGTTTATTATTTTTTATGGCATATCCAAGATAGTAATCGTGTGAACCTACAGTCATTGATTCGGCACCAATGCCGAATAATTTACTTTCAACAGCATCTTTCATGTGCTCTCTTGGATAATCTGTTGCTAATGCCTCATCCAGTGATTTGGTCAATATTGACCTGTAACCGTTACGGTCGATAGGAAAATCTTTAGAACCATCCGGTATCCATATGTTATGAACACATGGAGTTCCGAGTTGTTTGCCTATTTCTGCAGAAATAGCACGGCATCGTTTTACATGTTCAACCCAGAATTTTCTTACTTTTTCATCCTTTGATGACAATGTAAAACCACTATCAGCCATAGGATGGGAGAAGCAGGTACAGTTAAAGTCCATGCCCATGTCTCTTTCTTTGCACCAATCTATCCAGTTTTGAAAATGTTTTACCTCAATCTGATCACGGTCAACCGTCTCCCCGCCAAAATCACCATAACTGGCATGCAGGTTTAAACGTTGTTTCCCGGGTAACAGTGACATTACCTTATCCAGGTCCGCACGCATTTCTGCTATACTTGTAGCTTTTCCCGGATAGTTCCCTGTAGCTTGTATGCCTCCTCCTGAAAGTTCGGCATCGGGCCTTTCAAATCCTCCGACGTCATCTGTTTGCCAACAGTGAAGCGAAATAGCTACTTCTTTCATTTTTTCAATTGCCGCATCAGTATCTATGCCTATTTCAGCATATTGCTTACGGGCATCTTCATAAACTTTTTTAATTAATTCCTGATCCATAATTTTTATTTTTATGTGATTAAAATATTTTTACCCTAAGGGTGGAAAATTTATACTAATAATATCCTCTGAAAGCTTCTATGTCTTGAAAGAGTCATTATATAGATTACTCCATATAAAATACTTCTTCAAGGTCAATACAAACGGGGGAATTATCAGGATTTGTTTTCATGATGTCTGACATGTATGACCACCATTTCCGTACCACCTCTGTTTTACCCAAATCCTGCGATCCTTCATCACCGCTTACTTTCTGAAAAGCAAACAAAGTGTTTGTCTCTTCGTCCAAAAAGATAGAGTATTCGCTGACACCTGAATCTTTGAGAAGTTGTTTCAGTTCCGGCCATATTTCATCATGACGTTTTTTATATTCTTTTTTTTGTCCTTCATTAAGGTACATTTTAAATGCTACTCTTTTCATTCGTTTAAAATTTTATAATTATTTGTAAATAAATTAATTAAAAATTTGAGAACGCATGGAACCCTACCTCACAAAGTCAGGTAGACAAAGCACTTAGTTCTCAAATAAACTTTTATCGTATTTTTTTTAGGTTAATACTTTTCTGCTGACTGCGTTATTTTTGACCATTAAGTATTTTTCAAGTTTGATATGCTAATTGCAATTTACCTGAAATTAACAACAAAAGTGGAAAGTATAAGTATTACAATTCCAATTATCAGAACCACAATAGTTTTTCTTGAAACTCCTTTCCATTCCTTAAGAAAGAGACCCCATATATTGCTGAATGAAATATTCAATGCCATCAGAATACTCCATCCGTAGACACTCATTTCCGGGGGAAGCTGACTTTTTCCCATTCCAAAAAAATGAAACTGAAGGAACCACAGAAATCCGGCCAAAAAGGTAAAGAACAAATTATTCAGGAAAATTTTACCTGGAACCGAAAAATAGTCTTTCCCCGTTCCGTTTTTTATATTCAGGTAAGCACAATAAACAAAGTTCGTAGCAAAGCCACCTACAAGAATATAAATCATAGATGGATTATTAACATACAGCGGATTTGTTCCGTATTCGGCAGCAATCTCTGCAATTGGTATCGCAGCTTCAAACCCAAAGTTCATACAAGCACTCATAATACCAGCAAGAACGGCTATCAGTAACCCTTTTTTCAGGGCAAACTCCTTAACAGCAGCTTTTCTATCTTCTTCAGATAAACCCTTTGATTTTAACGCGCCGGCATAACCAATTATTGCTATACCTGCAACACAAACAGCAACACCTACTAAGGTTAAAATTCCTGCACGTGACGCAAAGAGATTTTCACCGGCAAAAATGGGAGGAATAAGCGTACCAAATGCAGCACAAAATCCGAGTGCAATACTTTGTCCCAGAGCAACGCCAAGATAGCGGATACTTAATCCGAATGTCAGTCCGCCCACACCCCATAAGGCTCCGAACATAATAGCCAACCATTTAGCTTTTGAAGGAGCTTCGGTAAGAATATTCATTAATGTTCCGTCGGGAACTGTTAAAATGGCAAAAACCCATGGAGCTATCAGCCAGGCCGCCACGCCCTGACTTATCCAGTAAGATTCCCATGCCCACGATTTTACTTTTTTGAAAGGGACATAAAAACTAGCTGCTCCAATGGAACCGATTGCTATCAATAAAATTCCGTAAATAGGATTCATAATTAATTTTTTTAATAGTCTTTAATAAATTAAAAATCGTTGATTATTTTTTTATTCAAAATTAAATGTGAATTTTTAAGATATCAATACATAAAATGGCACTAAATTTATATTTTTTGGCACAAAAAGGGACAAATTTAATGATTCATGAACTATCACTCTCTGGTATGGAACATTATAAAATGTACATTACGGAAGGTAAAAATAAGCAATTATAATGAAACAGATTAATGAAAGACTATTTTAAATATTTGACAAAAAGCGAAGAAGATATTAACTGGGGACTGTATTTAAATGTCGCGGGAACTGCATTTATTAAACCTGGTACTTATTACCCTCCAAAAGAGCATCCTTCAGGCTATCTGTTTGAATGGGAAACAGGCCGGATACTTCATGAATACCAATTAAATTATATTACTGAAGGGACAGGTATTTTTGAAAGCAGCTATGGTAGATTCCATGTGAAGCCCGGATCGATTATGATAATTTTTCCCAATCAGTGGCATCGTTACAGACCTGTAAAAAAAAGAGGATGGGTTGAGAACTATGTGGGATTTAATGGAAAAATTGCCGACAAATTATTAAGCAATCCGGTCTTTTCACCCTCCCAGCCTGTTATTCAATGTGGAATAAGAGAAGAGATCATTGATACCTATATCAAAATAATTGATCTGGTCGAAAAAGAACAACCCGGTTTTCAGCAAATTGCCTCAGGACTTGTTGTTAAGCTGCTGGGATATATTATCTCCTTTGAGAAACAGAAAGGCTTTTCTGGTAAGTATATAGCTAAAACTATTGAAGAAGTAAGATTTTTGATGCGGCAGAATACAGAAAAAGAGATAAATTTAGAAGAACTTGCCCAAAAGCATAATGTAGGATATTCCTATTTCAGGAAAATGTTCAAAAAGTATACTGGAGTGCCACCCGGACAGTATCATTTACAGCTAAGGATAATCCGTGCAAAGGAATTACTTGTATCGACCGATAAAAGTATCAAAGAGATAAGCCTGGAACTGGGATTTCAGTCGATACACTATTTCAGTATATTTTTTAAAAAGAAAGCAGGACTAAATCCTTCGGAGTTCCGGAAGAAGCACCTTGAAAAATTATGACCTAAAAATGTTATAATGGTTCTGTTTTACAGAAATATTTTTGTAATTACAGAAATTAGTACCTAATTTTGTACGGTAATTGTAATAATGAAAATAAAAAGAATAAGTTAAAATAAGAAAAATGAAGACCGTAAATTATTCAGAATTACGTAAGGATCTGAAAACAAATCTTGATATTGTTACTGAAAATGATGAATTACTAATTATTCACAGGTCAAAAGACAGGAGTATAGTAATGATGTCATTAAATGAATATAATTCTATGCAGGAAACTCTTCATCTCACCAAAAGTAAGGCAAACAGGCGGAGGCTTGAAGCATCCGTTGAAAATATTAATCAAAAAAAGGATTTATCTAAACATTACTTAATTGAAGATTAACCAGTATGGATATTTTTTGGGACAGATCAGCATGGGAAGATTACCAGTACTGGTTAAGAAATGATAAAAAAGTACTTAAGAAAATTAACAGGCTTATCAAAGAATGCCAACGTACACCCTTTGAGGGGACAGGTAAGCAGGAACCGATTAAAGGAAATTTTTCCGGTTTTTGGTCAAGGAGGATCACAGGAGAACACAGATTGGTTTATAAGATTGAAAATAGTGTTATGTATATCGCACAGTGCAGATATCATTATTAAAGGCAAATCAAAAACTATTTTTTATTAATAAGCACTACCCAGTCTTCATTAGGATTGTCCGGTGCACCGGACAATCCTACAGTTTTCCCCCCTTTGACATTTTCTGTTTTTCCTTTTTGTAGATTGCCGCCGTTTCTCGGATCATACCACCTGATTTGAAAATTTCCATTTGCATCATTCAGGTTAATATTTCCTTTTCCGCTTTTAAGATAAACAATATAGAGTTTACCCGGATCTGCCAAACAATAATCAGAGTCATTTACAAGTTCATCATGATTCTCTGTTTCATAGAAGGAAATTTTATTGTTTTTAAAAAAGTCCAGTAAATACCTGCACTGATCCCAGAATAGATCGCGGGATGAATAGTCCTGACAAGTTAAATCCGACTGAGGATGATCATAACCAAAATACCATTCTGTTCCCCATGCTCCGGCCATAAAAGCACCCCATAACCCGTTTTTCCGTGCATTATTATGTTCGGGATTCTCTGAATCGGTAAGTAAAGCGTTGCGGGCATCACCCGGTTCATCAACAGCAACAGCCCATTGCTTTCCGGCCGCTTTTGAAAGAATTATCCATTTTAAAGTCTGGTTATGTACTCTACTGAAATCAGGCTTGTTAGTTTGAAGGGATACACCTGTATATTTACTGTCCGGTCCCAGAATATCGTTAAACTGAGCACCATTGTGAATAACAATATGATGTTTATATGGATCGATATCAGAAATATATTTAGCTGCTGCCAGACGCTGACAAGTATTCAAAGGCATAGTAAGATGATTTTTGCTCCAATCTCCCATTTCTTCTCCGACATTCCAGTTTAAAGCCAGGTGATGACCAAATCGGGCAATCAGTTCTCTGTAATATAATTGCGTTAGCGCACCAATCGCCCCGTTATCCAGAAGTCCCTGATTCTCAGCTTCCATAGTTTTAAAATGAAGAAACATTCCCATTTTGCCGGCATGATCGAAAACTATCTCCCACTGATCGAGCTTTGAACAATCAAATCTGTCCCATGTATCATAATCTACATAAGGAAAAACATTACGGTCATCCCCGCCGATATTATTAGTAATGAAAGAAAAAACATTCATTCCTTTTTGAGAGAGGTAATTAATTGCCCCTATAATTCCCTTACCCTTACCATCCTGCCATGCAGGATCACTCTTTGAGTAATGTTTAAGATGTGGATCCCACGTTTTTACCAAATCATCTTTATGTCCGTCGTTTTTAAAGTTCCCGTCAAAATCGGCATATGCCAGGAAATTTTCCGGAGCATCAGGACCAACTTTCAGGAAATATTCACCGGTTTCTGCAAACCGGAGATAACGGCCTCCTGTATATTGTAATCTTCCTTTCGATCTCAGATCTTTACCGGATTTATCTGTCTCGCTGATTTCAAAACTTCCTTCTGCACCATCAAAAAAATCAGCACTTGAACCAGCATCTTCTTTTAGCCTTACAGCCAGCCAATTCCCTTTTCTAAAACTGACTTTGTAGTTCCATTTGCCTGTCTCATCAGGTGCAAAGTGAACCCGCCATTTGTTGCCCTTAGATGCGGATGTTTCGGCAGCATTGCCATCGGCAGCAAAATAACCCGGGACTTTATATATTTTTTTTGAATTATTATGTGTAAAAAGAACATCAAGGCGGTAATTCATAAAGGGATTAAATTCATCTGTTTCGGAAACTCCGGGTCCCTCGAAAGTAAAGGTTACTTTATGCCACTTTTTTAATTCACCTGAAATTTCAGGTTTCTTTTGGTACAGCGGTGTTTTTTTAATATGATTGGACGTTTTAACCGCATTGCCGTACAAATTAACCGTACGGCCTCTGTCAGCCGGATTGTCTTCGTTGTCCGGATTAGTATTGTTAACGACAGTATTTTTGTAAGGCAGACTGCTATTTATATCTGACTTGTTTATTTCATGTTTAACATTATCGTACCGTTCAAAAGGATAATCTGTATTATTTCCATTTGTAAAGAGCGCGCAATTTATTGAAAGGCCGGTTATTAAAAAAATAAAGTTGAAAAAATTTATCCCTGCGATTTTATTCACGATTATTTAATTAAGTTCACTTGTTTATTTTGTCAATAATAAAAATTTTTTTCCGGTAGGAATCTGGCCAAAAACAATATTCTACTGTTTAATAACTGATTAATTCCGACAGTGTTTTTTAGCTTTCATCTCATTATAATTGTTTATTTTAAATGTATGAGATGGAACTCGTCATTTATAATGTTTCTCCTGTGTGAACGATAGTACATGACTCGTTTCATCTACCGGGATGCCGGCCCCAGGTATAACGTTTCGACTCATCAAAATCCGGATTTTCAACAGGGAATCTGGCACCTGTATCTTCCTGTATATCTTTTAATTCTCCTTTCAGTTCATTTAATTTTTCAGGGTTGCTTTCAGCAAGATTATTTGACTCGGAGATATCTTCTTTTATGTTATATAATTCGAATGTATGATCTACCAGATTTTCAATCAGCTTCCAATCACCTTTCCTAATGACACTTTTCGGTACATCGTGATGATAAACAGGATAATGCCAAAAGAGAGTTCTTTCCTGTTCAGGATTGTTTCCCATAAGTTCGGGCAAAATATTCTTACCGTCAAATTTCTGTGTCTCGGGCAATTTTCCTCCCGCGAGGGAGACCAAGGTCGGATAGAAATCAACACTGCCTATCAGAGCATCAGATACTTGTCCTGGCTCTATTTTAGCCGGCCATCTTACAATAAACGGCTCACGTATTCCACCCTCGTAAACTGTTCCTTTTTCATTCCTTAGAGGTGCATTTGAAGATGCAATATACAAAAGTGGATCATCCTCATAAATATACTGTTTACTTTGGGCTATTAAAGGTATTTCGTCAAACCGGCTGACAAGTCCCCCGTTATCCGAAAAGAACATAACCATAGTATTTTCACCCAGACCGAGTTCATCCAGCTTATCCAGTACCCGTCCGACGCTTTTGTCTACACTTTCTACCATAGCGGCATAGACAGCATTACAGGGATAACCGTCGACTTTCTCTTTTTTCAGATACTTCTCTATTAAAGCAGAATCACTGTCAAGTTGAACATGAACGTCAAAATGGGCCAGAAACAGGAAAAATGAAGTATCTCTGTTCTCTTCAAGAAAGTTTACGCTCATATCTGTAAGAATAGCTGAAAGGGATCTTTTAGGATCTTTGATTTTATAGTCAGGTTTAAAATTGGGATTAAAAAATCCTCCGCCTTTATATTCATAAGCAATATCGTATCCTCTTTTTGACGGGTGGTGTTCATCCTTGTGGCCAAGATGCCATTTGCCGAAATAGCCTGTTTTATAACCAGCTTTTTTCATGGTTTCACCCAATGTTATAATATTAGTTGGTAAATACTGGGTTCTATTGGTAGGAACTATTACTTTCTCATAAGGACGCCAATGTCCGGGAATAAAATCAATTACCCCGACCCTTGCAGTATATTGTCCGGACTGAATACTTGCGCGGGTGGGCGAACAAACAGGGCAAGCTGCATAGGCATTAGTAAAGCGTATGCCCTCTTCAGCCATTTTCGATAATCGCGGAGCTTCATTGAAATGGTTACCATAAACAGGCAAATCTGCCCACCCCATATCATCAACTAATATAAATACGATGTTGGGTTTATTGCTTTTCTGGTCAGGTGATTTATCGCATGACGCTGTTATCAGGGAGAAGGCAGTAATAATTACAAAATAAAATTTTAAAACATTTATATTATTCATAACTATATTTATATTTATTTGATTAATTCTTTCATACCATTTAGCTGATATAAACTCTTTATCATCATTTTTCAGATTCTGTCAAAATTATCATTGTTGACCGAAAAAATATTAATTCTATTTTACTACTTGCAACTTAAATATTTTATTTTCAATAATATAATAATCTGGACAATAATACGTCCTCATAATTTTATCTTATACTCCGCAGTTAATGTCGGAACAAAGCATACAATATCATAATCCCACAAGGACTCATATCTTTATAGGGGATAAATTTAAGATAATTTTCGGATAGTATCTTTAATCCCACTACTATTTTTACCAAAACATTACTGAAATAATATAACCTAAGAATCTACATTTGTTCAGAATAAGCCTGAAAAAAACCTTCATGGGGAACAGTGTATGTTTTATAACAAACAACATGTTGGCAACTTTTACAAAATAAGCGTCTAAAAAGAAAATCAATTAAAGTTCTACAGACTGTAATAGTTTATTTTTACTTTAACAGATTTGATTACTTATGGTGAAAAATTTGATAACAGAAAAAATTAACTTAATATAGAAACAGAAATTTTAGTAAAGGAGTTCAAAGTATTCTGAATCCGCTTGCTTCCCTGATTAAAGGAAAATAGTCCGGGTACCCACAACAGATTTACAGATATTCTGCATACAAAAAATGATAAACATGAAAACAGCGATTGTTACAGGAGCATCAAAAGGTATTGGCAAAGCCATTGCCTTAAAGCTTGCAGGTCTGAATTACAACATAGTAATTGTTGCCAGAAGTAAAAAATTATTGAAAAATCTGAAAGCAGAAATTAAGTCGAAAGGCAGTAAATGTCTTGCCATTAAGGCTGATTTAAGTCTTGAAGACACCGCACGGCAAATTATTGCTGATGCCGTGCACCATTTTGGCCAGATTGATGTTCTTGTCAACAATGCAGGATTATCTTTTTCCGGTCCCATTTCAGAAACTGATTTTAACACATGGAATGCACTATTTGAAGTTAATGCCCGTGCTCCTTTTTTCTTATGCAAGGAAGCAATCCCTGAATTAAAAAAAAGTAAAAATCCTGTTATCATTAACATAGGGTCGGTTGTCAGCTTTAAAGGATATACCAATCAGTCCGCTTACAGCGCTTCCAAACATGCATTGGCAGGATTTACCAAGGTACTGGCAAAAGAAGTCCAGCAAGATGGAATCAATGTACACTTAATTTCACCTGGTGGGGTAAATACTGAGATGGTGCGAGAAATGCGGCCTGATATTGATGCTGATAAATTAATACAGCCCGAAGAGATTGCTGAAATTGTTGAGTTTTTAGTAACCAGGAAAGGAAAAGGCACTATAGATCATTTATATATCAGAAGGCAAAGCGGACTGGCATTTGATTAATAAGATTAATCTATTACATTTCAACAGTCACCGGTCCCAATAGCCCCGAAACATGTGGCTCTTCCCCCTCTCTGATATCCTCTACTACTGTCCATGTATATCTTTGATCTTCAGGAAGCATTTTATCTTTGATAAGTCTGTTTCGCCAGATATTAACGACTTCAATTTCAAGTTTATTCTCTCCCTCCTGTAAAATGCCAGTCACATTTAAACGGTATGGAGCGATCCACACGCCCCCGACTTCTTGTCCGTTAAGTTTTACCTCTGCCATTACAGATACATTACCGAGATTTATAAAAACATCTTCATTTTCCGGAATTTCATGCATACTGAAGCTGGTCCGGTAAACTGCTGTTCCCGAATAATATTTTATCTCTTCATTTTCCGATTTTGACCAGTCTTCAAGAGTTGTAAATGTTTGTGGTTTTGCCGGACCAATATATTTATTGACAAAATCAACAGTGAACGGACCTTCAACAGTTGCAATGACTTTGTATTCGGGAAAGTTAATTTTTGTGGGCGGATTTATCTTTCTGTTATCAGAATTAGTGAAAACTATAAACCAGCTTCTGTGGCCTTCCATTTTTAGTGGAACAACTGTCCTCCCTTCATCTTTGGAATAATCATTTAAATGTCTGATATCTCCTGTTAGGGCATCCCATAACTGTGGTTTTAATCCTGATACACGGAATGACGGTTTTATATTGATCTCTTTATCCGACTGATTTGTAATAAAATAGATATCCATTCCGGGCATTGTCCTGTGTGTCCATAAAACAGGAGCATCTCCCGCATCCACATCTTTACCGATATCCAGCATTTCAAATACTGTTTCCAGATCATGGCCGTCCAGCACCATGCCTTCACCATAATTATTAATCAGCTTACCATCTGCATATTCCCCGTTCCATAGTTCAGATGCCAGCTTTTGTACTTGTTCATCGCATTGGGGATAATTTTGAATACTGGGAGACTTTAAGGGTTTCCGGCCGAGTATTACCCCACCCTGCTCTACCAGTTGTTCAATCCTGTTCAAAACCTCAGGACGCATTGTTGTTAATGGTGGTAATACCATTATACTATAACTCATACCATCAGGCAATACAAATTTGCCGTTTTCAACAGACAAACGGTTCATTATCACCTCTGCATTGATATAATCGTATGAATAACCATCCGGCATTTCCGGATTGCGGCCACCAGTCATTATAGGAGCACTTTCACCTATAAAATAACAAACATCAGCTGCATAACAGCCTTTCTGCAATAAGTGCTGGCATCTTCTCAGGTAATCGAAATAATTATCTGCCTGTTCAAACCATGTATTATGACGGTTGAATTCGGTGCTGAACCATGCATTCATTCCCGGTACCCGCTCATCGTCGGGTTGTTGGATATAAAGGTGCAGAACAAAATGGTTTATCCCTTCGGTAAATGACCAGTCACCACGTTTTTTCAATAAAGCAGGATGACGTAAATAAGCCTTTCCTGATGCTGTAAATGCCTCGGCAGAAGTCCTGCCTTTGCCATAGGTATGGGATGTTGAAGAAGAAGCTTTGCATTCTATATTACCTAAAGATCCTTCGTTCCAGAATTCACCTGCAATAAGACTTGATTGTCCTCCGTACATCATAAATTCAGACGGGAATCCCCAATGGCCGTAATTTTCAAGCCATGTTTTCAGGTTATGCTCTTCACTTGATTTACGCAGTCCCCCAACATATTCATAAGCTATATCATCAGCTACTGTACGTCGCAGGTCCCAAAGAAAACGTTCTGATTCTTCCACACTGCCAACAATTCTTCCTGATAGAACCGGTAAATATTTCACAGGATCATAGCCATACTTTTCTTTAATTTTTTTTTCATAATCATCAGTCCAGTTTTGGGATCCCATCTCATAACTGTCTGCAATAACATATTTAAAAGCAGGTTTGCTCTCTTCCGGAATTCTTTTCAGAAATTCTCCTACAAAATTATTGAAGTGTATCCTTACCAGTTCGCTATTCATTTTGTCAATTTCATAGCCTCTCCCTTGTGGTGCAGATGGGCTATTCATTGTGCCGGTGGGAGTCATACCTATCCGCATGACAGTCCATTCGCCTTCAGGAACCTCCCATATAAGCTGTCCCCCGTCATCAATTTTATCAGAGATATCCAGAACCTCATTTACCAGAAAAGACTTATCATTAATGTTTTTCTGTATTTCCCATACATAAGTGTCCCATTCGGGAGTTGGTTCAGGGTGCATTTTCCCTAACTGCTTTTCAACATAATGATCAAGCACAGCTGCTTCAGATATATTTATTTCTGAAAATCCCGCTTTACCAATGTTTCCGGCAAAATTTTTACAAACCAGTTTAAATTTTTCTGATTTTGTGGCAGGGATGGACACAGCCAACTCACCCAATACGATTGGGCCGACGTTAACAGTAAGTTTACTACGGTCGAATAAAAATTTATTAACTGATTTTTCCTGTCCGTTAATCATGGCATAAAATTCACAGTCGCATTTAACAGGACTTGCCGGGGCAATGGTTAATTGTCGTGCAGTAATCGGTTTCTCCATTTCGAATTCAAAGATAATTTCTGAATTCTGTTTTGTCTCAAAATCAACTGATGTTGAGATGTTATTATCAGTAAGATTTTCGATATTTGGTCTTTCAGGAGTGGCTATAGCCTTTTTAAGTAACGACCTTAAGTGCCTGCTCTCCGACTCAGGCGCTCTGAATGCAAGAGTATGTATATCCTGAAACTCCTCTTCTGGTTTGGGTAGTGATATTTTTACTTCACCCGGTCCTGCTACTTTGGTTTCGCTGTAGGATAAGTAACGCATGGCCATGTCAGGTTTTACCCATGGGCCGCCCGACTGGCTCCATCCCGGGCAATTGAAGATACCAATATCAACGCCGATGCGGTGACCTTCAATAACAGCGTGAACCATGCAATCCCACCATTCGTCACTGAACAATGGTACTTTGCCATCCACGCCGGCAGGATTGATATTGCCTATGAATGCAGCTCCTATTCCCGCTTCCTTCATGGCTTCCAAATCCTTTGTAATTCCCTCTTTTGAAATATCATCATTGATCCAGTACCAGTAACACCATATAGTATTATCCTCTGCCGGAGTCTGGAAGTTTTCAATTATTGAATTGAACTGTTCATCCGAAACCTGTTTATTATCACCGCATGACAAGAATAACGCTGAAAATATAACTATTCCGGGGATAAATTTAAGAGAGATTATATTATTCATGATTATAGATTTATAATTAAATCCGGTCTAAAAAGGCGCTTTGCGCCCTATTTAGACAAATTTATAAAATTTATTAAACTGTTTTACAATTAGTTATAAAAGGAATAAAGTATTTATTAATAAGTTCCTCATTATTTGGCAATATAGCCCCAAGAAAAATAACTTTAAAAAAGAAGTTACATAAGAGAATTTAAGTTTTTATACTGAACTCATTTATTAATTACCAGAAAGACTAAAATTATATGATCCTGACAAGATAGTTATTTCGAAGCTATCCGTTAATTCCCGTATTGTATCTATTCCATCAAATTGAGACTTAGGTTTTCCATCTTCCCAAATAATTATTTCCGATTCTTTAATTATAAAATTTTCTTTTATTGAAGCTTTAGGCATTAAAAATTTTGCTTTTGTATTTACAGGAATGGTAATATCAAAAGTAATTGAATTTCCTTCTTTTTCCCATTTTGATTCAACTTGTCCATACATCGTTTGTACGGATGCATTTTCATATTTTAAATTTCCTACAATTTGGGGAGAAATGGTTATTTCTTTATAACCCGGCAATGAGGGTTGAATGCCTGCAATATTCTTATAATAAAATTCTGTAATACAACCAAACATTATATGATTCAAAGAATTCATTCTGGCATTAAAGTATCGATAACCACCCCAACGTTCCCATAAAGTTGTTGCACCTTTAGCTATCATATAGCCCCAGCCGGGGAATTCGGTATGAGAAGAAATTTCATAAAGTAAATCATTCATATTATTTTTCGGAAGAGCTTGTACCATAGCTTTAGTGCCAATAATTCCGGTTGTAAGTAGTCCTTTATCATTTAGTCTAATTTGTTTTGATAAATTTTCCGCTACCTTATCCTGAATTTCTTCTGGTACTATCCCAAGATATAGTGGAAAGGACATACTGGTCTGTGAACCAGTTCCATATATGCCATTTCGTTTATCAAGGAATTTATCATTAAAAGCCTTTTTAATATTTTGAGCCAGTTTGGAGTAATCTGACTGCTTCTGAGTGTTTCCTAAAACCTCAGCTAATTGAGCCATGATCATAGCACTTTCAAAATAATATCCAGTTGAGGTAATGGAAATTGAACCATCATTTGGCTCATATCCTAATCTTGGAGGCACCCAATCTCCACGTCCTTTTTTGATGATAAAATTATTTGATATTGAATGCATATATTCCATCCATTTATCAAGGCTGCTAAAATGTTCTTCCACTATTCGTTCATCTTCATAGTAATTATAGAGATAAAACACAATAAGTGGATATGCTACTTGCCATGCTGGTGTACCAGTATTATTCTTACGTGCATGCGGCGCGTAATCCGGAACACTACCATCATCATTTTGACAATCTTTAATATCCTGAAGCCACTTAGTATAAAAATTAGCCATGTCAAAATTATAAATGGCTTCTTCAGCTGTTAAATGGGCATCACCCAACCAGCCCAACCTTTCATCCCGATGTGGTGTGTCAGTGGGAATACTATGTAAATTACCTACCTGTCCCCAAATAACGTTTTTATGTATTTGATTCAAAAGGACATTTGAACATTCAAACTTACCCGTTGGTTTAACATCTGAATGTACTACTCTTGCATCAAGACTTGTAAGATTTGGTTTACCCGGAAAACCTTCAATTTGCACATAACGAAAACCCTGGTATGTAAAACGAGGTTCATATTCTTCCACAATATTATCTCCCTTTAATATATAAATATTTCTTGCTTTTGCAGAACGGTTTGGAGCAACATCTATGGTATCAACTAATCCCGTCAGTGGTTGATTTTTCATCATAGCCATGCTTTGAACTGTTGTGGGAGAAGTCCGTATAATAACTTCATTTCCTTCTCCCCCTGAAACCCGAAGCCTCGGCCATCCGGTAATATTTTGCCCAAAATCATAAACATATATTCCTTCCACAGGCTCCCACATCCGAACTGGCCTTAAAGTTTTTATGACCCTCATTGGATCTGCTAATTGTGAATCAATTATTCTTTCGTCAGGAGTTTCCAACAGCATAGCATTTTTCCAATTTGAATCATCAAAAAGTGGGGTATTCCATTTAGGTATTTCTTTTTGGGCGTCGTATATTTCACCATCGTATACACTGTTTTCAACAATGGGACTATCTGATACTTTCCATTCTTCATTTGATACTACTTTGGATACAGTTCCATCTGGATGTTTTATAATAAGTTGAAAGAGTAACTGAAGATGATCAGAATATGGTTTTGGCCTTCTATGTCTGAACCATCCATTACCAAGCCAAACGCCAATAGCATTATTGTTTTCCTGTAAATAATTTGTAACATCATATGTTGAATAATAAGCACGTTTATTGAAGTTAGTAGTTCCGGGATCGAGCACATGATCTCCAACCTTCTCACCATTTAAAAATAATTCATAATAACCTAATCCAACAATATAAGCATGAGCCTCAAGAACCGGTTTAGTTAATTGAAATTCTTTACGTAATAATGGTGCAGAGATTGATTTATCAGATGCACCAATCCATTCTCCTTCCCAATCCTCTCTATCCATAGGGCCAACATGAAATTTAGCTGTTTTGCTCCAAATTCCGACTTCTCCTTTATCATTCCATGCGCGCACCCTCCAGTAGTAAGTTTCTCCGGGTTTCAACTGTTCTCCTTCATAAATAATATTTATTGATTGAGTCCCGGAAGCTTTGCCTGTATCCCACATTTTCAAGCCGGTGCCTATTATATCTTCTACATTATTAGCCAGTTGAATCTGAAAGGCGGATTGAAATGTTCCTCTTTTTTCACTTTCAAGATTCCATGAAAATCTGGGATCAGGAATATCAATCCCTAAGGGATTTTTCAAATATTCCACTCTAAGATTTGAAGCAGTTATTGTTTGTGCAATAGCTGTCTTTGATGTAATAATGGTTGTCATAAAAGACATTAACATAATTACAAATAAATTTTTACTAATACTCATGATTAACCTCCTCATTAAATTATTTAGTTTTACACCAATTAAATCAATGTTACTATTATCATAAACGCAAAAAGACAGATAAATATACAGCAAGACTGCGTATTTGTCCGCAATTCCTGAATATTTCACGATAATTCTCTAATCTATCTTTGGAGAATCCGCATTGCCGGCATCCATATAATGATATGTATATCGTCCACTGTCAGGATTTAAGTTGAATTTATCTAAATAATACCGCCTGTTCCTTATTTTTTTGTCTCCCATTTCTTAAATTTCGCATGATGTTATTTTACTTAGTTAATATCGTATTGATATTCAGGTTT
>CAZTAL010000157.1:0-3481 GCA_964611525.1 uncultured Prolixibacteraceae bacterium | reverse complement strand
GTTTGTTGCATTAATTTTTCTTCAATGCCTTTCTCTTTATAAATATTAAGTTGATGTTTTGAGTTTTCAATGAAGGACTGAGTCTCTTTTTTTAATGTTTTCAGATTTTGCAGTTTGTTTAATTCAAAAATCAGATTTTCAATTTCTCTTTTTTTACTATTAATTTTAGACTGAACAGGTTTTAACCTTGTTCCAATTAACCTTTGAATTAAATCAGCTTCAAAGTCGGCATCCTTGTTAGACAGATCTTTTTGTCCGAAATAAACCGGTTGGTCAAAAACAGCATCAATGGAAATGCCGGATTGTAAGATTCCATTTTTTAGAATATCCTCCTTCTGGCCGTATATTTTTTCAATTGTATATTCATCCTGATATTGGTTGACAATTGTCATAACAGATTTACCTCCACTCTTCATCACATGCTCAATTAGTCCGTTTTTATAATAAGGATCTACGGCAATTTCAGATAATGGGATTCCCAAAGTATATCTGATAATTTCAAGAACAGAAGATTTTCCGCTTCCTCGTATTCCGATTAGATTATTTAACTCAGGAGAAAAATCAATTCCGGTTCCATCCAATAATCCACCTTCAAAATAAATTGATTTAATATAGGGATTTTGTATTTCAGGTTTATCTTTTCGTGAAACACGATAATCAACATCAGTAAGTGAATATTCCAGCGCTTCAAAATTAAATGCACCAATTTTTATATATGATATGTGGCCATTTCCTATGGTTTGAATGCCTCCATGGGCATTATCTGAACCTTCAACACAGGCTATTTTCCTGTTAGCTATGCTACAAAGCCGGTTGTAATTATCAAGGTTAGCGCTTTTTTGAACAGCTAACACTTTTTCAAATGCTTCTTGCCTTATGAAATCTTCTAAAGTTCTTCCTCTTAATTCGTTGAATAATCCATTTGTTTCGTCAATGTGTGCTAAGATAAAAAAATATCTGAGCCCGATTTTATCCAGAGCTTCAACTGTCTCTTTAAGATTAAAATTTGAATTAGGATAATTTGACTTATTATAGTTTGGAATTCCATAAAATGCATTTTCAAGAAATTTATTGATATGGTCTGTGTCGCCTTTATACCATTGATCATCAAATATAATAAGTATATGAATACCCTCTTTTAATGAAAATTCGACTCCCGGAAACAATCCGATTTCTTCTTTTATCGCTTTTTTTCGTAATGAAATAAACTCACCTCTGTCAAATTTATTGTGATTTGTAATTATCCCAAGACCTATTTTTTTCTTCTTTAATTGTTCAATATACTGTCTGCCAAAGTCATTGAACTCGCCATTATAATCAAATTCATCATCAGCTATGGTGTGCAAATGAAAGTCTGCCCTCAGCCAACAACTACCGTTTTTAAAAATGTTATAATGTTCACCCATATCAAATTTACTAAAATGAATGCTTGATTTTCAGTTCAATCAACACAATACCCTGTTCTTTTATTTTAATGTTATAAAAATACAATAAATAAAGATTGGAGCCTATCAATTTCAAAAGTGATTTCAACTGACTATGTCCGCCACCCAAAACCCAAACAGGAATGGCTGTATTTTCCTGATTTTATAATTCTTCTGTTGCAATGGGTGTGTATCTGTTTTCAAGTGTTTCAGCCATAAAATCGGGCACCCAGGGAAAGGAAAACAGGAAGAGCTCTGTGATGGCAATAGTACGGAGCGTAATATTATAAATTTTGAGTGGAAGAGTCGGGAGAATTGATTCGGTATTTAAATCTTGCCAACCGGCCCATTTTCTTTCATTTATTAAAATATTTTTCCGGGAAATGAATAAATCTCTTTAATACTGTAAAGCATTTCTTCCATCATTTTATTTTGTTCAAGGAACAAGGAGGCGTCTTCAACACCATTATAAAAATTCCAGCAGTTGAACAAGGTAACAATAGTGATATCTGCATCCGGATCAGTGTAGCATTTGACGCTGATCCCGGAACCATCACCCCCATGTCCGTAACCCAGGTTGGGATAGTGGAACAATCCTGCTCCATAGCCTACAATGCTGTGATCAGCAATTGGCCGGCAATTGATCATATATTTACTTACTGACGAAAGAGTAATGCCGGCTTCGCCTCTGAGCAACAAACGGTAAAACCTTGCCATATCGCGCAAAGATGTTATTATATTGCCTTCACCGATATTTGCCGACATGTTTTGTTCTGTGGCATTTATATTCATATCCTTTAAATAATACCAGGAATCGACAAAGGGCTCGGGCAGGCTTTGTTCTGTACCAGTGACAACCATACTGGTTTCAGTTAAGTCCAGCGCCTTGAAAAATCTGTTTGTAACAAATTCCTTATATGTTTTGCCTGTCACCTCCTCAATAATTTTCACAAGCATAACATAACCTTCATTGGAATAGCCCCAGTCAGTTCCCGGTTCGAAAAGTGACAGCTTGTTTTCAGCTATAACACCAATGATTTCACCGGGAGTAAAAGTATGGTCCGGATCTTCTTCCAGTATCTTTTCCACGTACATCTCTCCGTTAACAGGGTAGTTTACGATGTCATAGACCCCTGCACGATGACACAACAGTTGCCATATAGTGATCTGGTCTTTGTAGGGAATATCATAATCGGGCGTGTCCGGAATATAACATCTGTTTTTCCCCGGGATATTGCCGGTGATATAATGACTGATATCAAGCTTGCCTTCCTGATGCAGCAGCATGATTGCAGCAGCGGTAAATGTTTTTGTAGTACTTTGGGCACGGAAATGAAAGTTATCGGTAAAACCTTCATCCATGCCCGCATGAGCATATTCTGTTACATCATCATGCAGCACGTATGCAGCCATGCCCCCGGGGAAGTCAGGAAACCTCCCGGTATAGCTGCTGTATTTTTCAGATATAAACTCGTCAAGCTGATCTTGAGTGTCATCGACAACAGATTGAATTTCTGACTCATTATCATCTGAACATGAGTTAAAAGTTAAAAAGAATATCGCGGCCAGGCCGATTAATAATACATTTGATTCGGAGTTCATAATTTTATTATCTTCAATAAGAGGGGATAAATATAGTTTATTAGTTAACAATATACAAATTTACTGATGTTACCGTTTTTTCATTGAGGGTTGCTTTGTGGTTTATTTTAATATCAAACCTAAATGCCGTATCCCGGGAAATTTGTTGTGGCGGGGTATTAAAAGAAAAATCAATGTCTTTAGTAATTTAAAAACGTATATAATATAAAAATATTATACGACTATAACGTATAATTTTTTGTGACTCGAGTTTTGAAACCTCTCAGAACTCCATGACTAATGATGAATTTTTAACCTGGTTAATAGAAGCGGAACATCACGATCGACTTAACCGAAGAACGGAGCGACCAGTAGTCGGACACGGTACACGGATTGGTATTGTTCGGAGCGGTTCAATTGCACCGGCGGTTGGTGAGCTTGTCGAAACATAGCCCGGGGTTAAAATGATGTAACTT
>CAZTAL010000156.1:0-17400 GCA_964611525.1 uncultured Prolixibacteraceae bacterium | reverse complement strand
AAATGTAAACTTTTTGTATCTTTGCCTAATGAAAATTACAGATACATCGACAGGTGAAAAACATTCGGTAGACATACTACCTGTTGAATTTGATGAATTTAAAACTCTGCGAAAAAATAGATATTTTTTTGACTGGAAAATTGAGAACAATCAAGAGGTATATAAATTGCAGATTAAAGGTTCAAGTGATATTTTAGGACTTATCTCCATTGAAAGGATTCCTCAAGAATGGAGAATTCATATCAGGCTTTTAACAGTTTCAAAAGAAAACAAAGGACATAAGAAGAAATATGATAAAATCGCAGGAAACTTAATTGCATATGTTGCAAAAATTGCAATTCGTGAATTTGGAGAATTGGCATGCGTTTCCCTTAGACCTAAAAGCCAAATCGCCGAGCACTATATTGATAAATACAACATGAATAAAACAGGCATGACTTTAAGTATAGAAGTTCCTGAGATTATTGACTTAATAAATATATACGACAATGACTGAAAATAAAAAAAATATTATGAATACAGAGTATGGTATAGATTCAAGATATAAATCAAATAAGGAGCGTGAATCTGAAGCCACAGCTTTAATGGAGGCCCGTTTAAGAAGGATGAAAAATCTTTCAAAAGACCAAATTACCAAGGCTAAACTTTTGCAATTGAAACTAAAAATGGAGGAATATATTAAGAATCCTGTATATGATAATCATAGCTATTTTTCAGATTTTTTAAAATTATATATAGATTCCATATACTCAAAGAGAAATACTTTTGCGAAAGATATAGATGTTGCTCCAGTAAGTTTGAGTCAGGTAATAAATAACCATAGAAAACCTAAAGAAGAATTTATTATGAAATTAATGATACATTCTGAGAAAGTATATAAGAATGTTTGTGAGTTTCATAAGAAAATTTGGTATCAGGTTTATTTTCACGAGATAATTTGCGATACAATGTCAAATCAAGAGCAATGGCGACCTGAAATAGAAAAACATGTTCGGATAAGTGAAGCAATTTAAGGAATAACTGTGGGTAACCGGCAATCTTATCATAGTGGAATTGAAATTGGGAAAAGGCAGTTAAAGAAAATACCATTATTGCTTTTGGGTTACTTTTGTGTGTAATGATAATAGTGCTTTAATGCCCGCCTGCTTATAATCATAGTTTGTTGTGTAACATAATAAATTAGTTTAAGATACTCTATTGATGGAAAATTGGAATAATTTTAAGCAAAAATTCGTATCTTTCGGAAATAAAATTGTAGATTATGAAAACAAAAGAGTTAATAAATGAAATACAAAAACTGCCGGTAAAGAAACGAATTTATGTCATTGAACGTTCATTGCAACTAATGCGTAAACGAAAAGAAAAAAGTCAAATGACAACAGCGGCAGATTCTTTATACGAAGACTACAAAACAGACAAAGAACTTACCCAATTTACTAACCTTGATTTTGAAAATTTCTATGAAGCAAGGTGAAATATGGCTTATAAATCTTGACCCAACTATTGGAGCTGAGATAAAAAAAACCCGACCTGCGATAATTGTTAGTGACAATTCATTGGGTAAGTTACCATTGAAAATTATCGTTCCTATAACTGACTGGAAAAATAAATAAGAGTTTGCACCATGGATGATTAAAATTGAGCCTGATAATAAGAATGGTCTGACAAAAAATTCCTCTGCTGATTGTTTTCAAGTACGCTCACTTTCACAAGAAAGAATAACAAAAAAAATTGGAACAATATCCGAGACACTCATGGACGAAATTAGAATAGGATTATCTAAAGTGTTATCCATTAATATTGAATAACCATGTGAATAGCTTTTTTCCCGGTGACTTTGTCTTTGGAATTACACGGTGTCTTGCCATCAGTCAATACTTATAACATCTTTGTCTTCTAATGATTCTTCCTTGATATCAGGAATTTTAATGCTATTTCTGATATCATTTACCCAATAAATAAAAAATTATTTTTTTAAATTAATCTAATATTTTTTCAGACCTCAAAAAGTTAAATATACGTTATTAAGCAGATATGGGAAGAATCATAATACCATATTTTCATTAAATTCACTACTTTTGTTGTCATTTAGTAAGCAAAAAGTGTATTTTAATGACAATTTAATGTCGTTCAGGTTGAAAATAGTTATATCGAGTGTCATTTTTTTAACAGAATAATTATTAATGGAGCGGAAAATGAACATACCTGTTAACCAAGGACTTTATGATCCTGATAATGAACACGATAGTTGTGGAATCGGGTTTGTCGGCCATATTAAGGGAGTTCCTTCTCATGATATTATTTTGAGGGGATTTGATGTGCTTAAAAATATGAATCACAGGGGAGCTACAAGTGCCGATAATTCAACAGGAGACGGTGCAGGTATTCTGATGCAGATCCCTCATGAATTCATCATACAGGTATTGAAAATTGATGTGGGGGAGGCAGGAACTTATGGTACCGGACTGATCTTTTTACCAAAAGACAAAGATGAAGCAGAATTGTGTCTTGATGTACTTTCAAAGCATATTAAGGCGGAAGGATTAAAACTTACAGGCTATCGTGATGTTCCGGTAAATAGTTTGGTGCCGGGAGAAATAGCCAAAACAACAGAGCCCGCAATAAAACAGGTTTTTGTTCAGGCCTCACTTGAAAAAGATGCTTTGGAGCGTAAGCTTTATATAGTCCGTAAATTGACCGAGAAAGAGATCAGGAATTCGAATTTAAAATATAAACATTGTTTTTATCAGCCCAGCTTCTCTGCAAAGGTCATTGTTTATAAGGGTATGCTGACGCCCAATCAGTTACAGGATTATTTCAGCGATTTCAAAAATGAATATTTTAAAAGTGCGATTGCACTGGTTCATTCCCGTTTCAGCACTAATACATTTCCGGCATGGGACCTTGCCCAGCCATTCCGCATAGTGGCACATAACGGTGAAATAAATACCGTAAAGGGTAACCGTTTATGGATGCAGGCACGTGAGGCTCTCATGAAATCGGAAATATTCGGCAAAGACCTTGAAAAGCTTTTGCCTGTTATAGAGCCTGGTAAATCTGATTCTGCTTCTTTTGATAATGTGCTGGAGTTTTTGCATATGACGGGACGAACATTGCCGCATGCTCTATGTATGATGATACCGGAATCTTTTAATGAGAAGAATCCGATTCCCGACAGTATAAAAGCATTTTATGAATATCATTCCACAATTATGGAGCCGTGGGACGGACCTGCGTCGATAATTTTTTCCGACGGAAGATATATCGGGGGTACGTTGGACCGTAACGGATTGCGACCTTCACGGTATGTCATAACTAACAATGATATAATAGTTATGGGCTCCGAAGTGGGGGTTCAGACATTCAAAGATGAAGAGATCAAGGCTAAGGGACGGCTACGGCCAGGGAAGATATTGCTGGTAGATACGCAGTTGGGTATAATAATACCTGACGAAGAGGTCAAAGACCAATTGAGCCACAGGAATCCGTATCCAATGTGGCTGAAGGAGAACCGGCTGATGATGGACGATATCAAGATAAAAAAGCGTGTAACTTCCAATATAAGTAATTTTGAAACCTATGCCAAAGCTTTCGGCTATTCAAAAGAAGATATGTACGAATTGATAAGGCCGATGAGCGAAAACGGGGTTGAACCTACCAGTTCAATGGGTAATGATATTCCGCTGGCAGTATTTTCCGAAAAACCTGTACGTCTTTTTGAGTATTTTAAGCAGATGTTTGCACAGGTGACAAATCCGGCAATAGACCCTATACGTGAGGGACTGGTAATGGCATTGGCCAACTATGTGGGGTCGTTAAATTCCAATATTCTTGTCGAGACCCCTGAACATTGTAAATTAATTAAATTCAAAGCGCCGGTACTGACCAATACGGATCTTGGCAAGATAAAAGACCTGAAGGATGAGATGTTTTCTCATCAGGTTATTAAAATGACATTTCCTGTAGTAAAAGGATTAAAGGGATTTGAAGCTGCTCTTCAAAAGATACTGGATTATGCTGAAAAGGCCGTGGATAGCAGGAAGAATTATATTATTCTCAGCGATAGGAATATCAATAAGGATGAGGCTGCCATTCCATCATTGCTGGCAGTTTCGGCAGTGCATCATCACCTTATCAGAAAGCAAAAAAGAATGCAGGTGGGGATTATCGTTGAAACGGGAGAAGTACGTGAAGTGAACCATTTTGCTCTTCTGCTGGGCTATGGAGCCAGTATAATAAATCCTTACCTTGCTTTTGCCGCTATTGATTACATGATTAAAGAGGGAAAGATCAATCTGGATTATAATGAGGCACGTAAAAATTATATTAAAGCGATAAATAAAGGATTGCTAAAGGTATTTTCAAAAATGGGAATATCGACTATCCGCAGCTATATCGGTGCACAAATATTTGAATCTGTGGGTATCAGCAAAGAGTTAATAGATAAATATTTTGCCGGAACTGCTGCACGGATTGGCGGGGTGGGTCTTGAAGAGATATGTAAAGAGGCTACGATATTTCATGATAATGCTTTTAAGTCAAGAATATATTCAGAACCTGTACTTTTTGAAAGCAGGGGCAATTATGCATGGAGAAAGTACGGTGAGCATCATGCATGGAATCCTGAGTCAATAGGGCTTCTTCAGTGGGCTACACGTACTAATGACTATGATAAATATAAAGAATTCAGCGCGCTGGTTAATAAGCAGAACAGAAAGCCTGCCTTTATGCGCAGTTGTTTCAGATTTAAACGTAATCCAATATCTGTCGATAAGGTAGAACCTGAAGAAGAGATCATGAAACGGTTTGTCACCGGCGCCATGTCCTACGGGTCAATCAGCAAAGAGGCTCATGAGGCTCTTGCTATAGCTATGAACACCATTGGCGGTCGAAGCAATACCGGTGAGGGAGGTGAAGATCCGGGTCGTTTCGGTACTATCAAAAACAGTAAGATAAAACAGGTGGCATCGGGACGTTTTGGAGTGACTATTCATTATCTGGTTAATGCCAGTGAACTTCAGATTAAAATAGCACAAGGTGCAAAACCGGGTGAAGGAGGGCAGTTGCCGGGTTATAAGGTAAATGAAGTTATTGCTAAACTTAGGAATTCCACTCCCGGCATTACTTTAATATCTCCTCCTCCGCATCATGATATATATTCGATTGAAGACCTTGCCCAATTAATTTATGATCTTAAGATTGCAAATCCTGATGCCAAAGTCTCTGTTAAACTGGTTGCAGAGGATGGTGTCGGGACTATTGCTGCCGGGGTGGCAAAAGCATATTCTGATATTATTGTTATTGCAGGTTGCGAGGGAGGAACCGGTGCCAGTCCCGCAAGCTCCATCAAACATGCTGGATTGCCGGTTGAACTGGGTATTGCGGAAACGCAGCAGACATTAGTGATGAATAATCTGAGAGGAAGAGTTAGGTTACAGGTTGACGGTCAGTTGAAAACTGCCCATGATGTGATTGCTCTTGCTTGTCTTGGAGCTGAAGAATTTGGTATCTCTACAGCCGCTCTTATTGTGCTGGGGTGTGTAATGATGCGAAAATGCCACATGAATACTTGTCCCGCAGGAATAGCCACACAGGATGAGCAACTGAGAAAGAGATTTAAAGGGAAACCTGAATATGTAATAAACTATTTCAGGTTTATTGCGCGTGAGATCAGAGAATATTTAGCGGATATGGGATTTACTAAATTCGATGATATTGTTGGGCGGACTGACCTTCTAAAAGTGGATAAGGAGGTTGTCAACTGGAAAATGAAAAATATTGATTTTTCAACTATACTTAGTAAGCCTCAAAAAACCGTTAATGTTGCAATCCGGAGTTCCCATCCCAATACCCTCTCGAAAAAAGGGCATATTGATTTTGATCTGATCAGGGATGCCCGTAAGGCTATACGGGGAGCGGAGAAAGTATGGATATTTCATGACATTGCAAACGTTGACCGGTCGGCTGGAGCAATGTTGTCTGGTGAAATAGCAAAGCGCTATGGAGAAAATGGTTTGCCGGGCGATACAATTAACTGTATATTCAGGGGTACGGCAGGACAAAGTTTTGGTGCCTTTCTGACAAAAGGGATCACTTTCAAACTTGAAGGTGATGCTAATGATTATATAGGTAAGGGACTTTCAGGCGGTAAAATAATTGTTGTACCTCCGGTTGGAAGTGCATTTGATCCAGCGGAGAACATTATCATAGGTAATACATCCTTCTACGGAGCTACTGGTGGCGAGGCTTATATCAGGGGTGTGGCAGGTGAAAGGTTTTGTGTGAGGAATTCTGGAATAAAAGCTGTTGTTGAGGGTACAGGTGACCATTGTTGTGAATATATGACCGGTGGCCGGGTGGTTGTTCTGGGCAGGACAGGAAGAAATTTTGCTGCCGGCATGAGTGGTGGAATAGCTTATGTGCTTGATGAAACTGGTAATTTTGATTATTTCTGTAATAAGGGGCTTGTAGATCTGGTTCCGGTGGAGGATAAGGCTGATATTACGGAGTTACAAACACTTATTAATAATCATTTGTTATATACGCATAGTACCTTGGCTTCCGGAATTCTCACCAATTGGGAAGGATATCTTCCTAAATTTGTTAAGGTAATGCCCTTCGAGTATAGAAAATTTTTGGAGGAACAGAAGCTAAGAAACTTACAGAAGAAATTGCAGATGACGGAAGACGATCCTTCACTTCATGAATAAGTACAGATGATTCTGGTCTGAAAAGTCGGGCTTCTGGTTCAGAGAGTTCGATGATAAGAAAATATATTGACGAACAATTAAAATAAAAACAAAGCTTCCGGTTCAGAGATTTTGATGATAAGGCTTACATTTTTTAATAAATATATAGTTAATTATTACTGTACGTATAAACAATAGTTATTGGACTAAAGTCCTTGTTTGATGGAGAATTTTTAGCTCCGGCATTAATGACGGGGTAACAAATATAAATTTATACAAATATAGGTTGGCAGTTTATTTTAATTGCTCTAATCTGGTCAGGTTAACAAATAAATTTATACAATTATGGGAGATCCCAGGGGTTTTATTAAAATATTACGAAAAGAAGCGGGTTATCGTCCTGTTGACGAAAGGATATTTGATTATGGTGAAGTGGAGCAGACCCTTGATGAAAAGGACCGCAGGTTACAAGCTTCACGTTGTATGGATTGTGGCGTTTCGTTTTGTCATTGGGGGTGTCCGGTAGGAAGCAAAATACCGGAGTGGCAGGATGCGTTATACCACGATAATACAGAGGAAGCATATAATATTTTGTATTCAACCAACAGCATGCCGGAAATTACCGGCAGGGTTTGTCCTGCGCCATGTGAAAAATCATGTGTATTGGCTATCCATGATGAGGCTGTCACAATACGGGAAAATGAATGTGCCACTGTCGAGCTGTCATTTAAAGCCGGATTTATCAAAGCTAATCCGCCTAAATTGCGGACAGGCAAAAAGGTGGCAGTAATCGGATCGGGACCGGCAGGACTCTCGGCTGCTGATTTTTTGAATCGTTCGGGGCACCGGGTAACAGTATTTGAAAAGAATGATGCCCCAGGGGGCTTGCTTCGCTATGGTATACCGGATTTTAAGCTCAATAAGAGGGTGATTGACCGGCGATTGAATCTTTTTGTTGAGGAAGGTATTGAATTTAAAACAAATGTGAATGTTGGAGAAGATATCGACATAAAAGAATTGGTTGAGAGTTTTGATGCTGTCCTTATAGCTACAGGAGCAGAACAACCTCGTGATCTTAAGGTGGAAGGGCGCGATTTGAAGGGTATTCATTTTGCAATGGATTTTTTAACTCAGCAAAATAAAATAATTGCCGGGAAGTCTGTACCCCCTGAAGATAAGATCTCAGCCAAAGGAAAAAAAGTTGTCGTCATAGGCGGTGGGGATACAGGTTCTGATTGTGTGGGAACTTCCATCCGTCAGCAGGCAGAGTCTGTAACGCAGATTGAAATATTGCCAAAACCTCCTGATTACCGCAGTATTAATAATCCCTGGCCTTACTGGCCAAATATTCTCCGTACTTCAAGCTCCCATATGGAAGGGTGCGAGCGCAGATGGAGTCTCTCTACAAAAAGATTTACAGGCGAAAAAGGAAAACTGAAACAGTTGGAAGTAGTGCAGGTGGAATGGACAAAAGATAGTGGGGGACAGATGTCTATGAGAGAAGTCCTGGGTACCCGCCGGTTTATAGATGCTGACCTGGTATTGCTCTCGATGGGATTTACACATCCTGTTCACAGTGAATTTCTCGATATATTAAAAGTAGATTACGATAAGAGAGGAAACATCAGGGTGAATGATCAAAAACAGACATCTGTTAAAAAGGTTTTTGCAGCAGGCGATGCAGAGAGAGGTGCCAGTCTGGTGGTTCATGCTATTCAGGCCGGAAAGGAAGCCGCCTGTAATATTGATTTGTTTCTACAGAAATGAATCCAACAAGCTTGGGTAATGGACTTTTACCTGCTTGTAATATTAATATGTTTCTGCAGAAAGAAAAGGGGAATAATTTATGATTTACGAGAGTCTGTCCATAAAGTCCGCTGACTGCCTTATGTTTTGTCCTCATGATTTATTCAGGAGGGCTTGCCCTCAAGATGGTCATTTATGAATAGTAAACTCAATTACCAACTTTCATCTCATTATAATTGTTTATTTTAACGGTAAGAGATGGAACTCGTCATTTATAATGTTTCTCCTGAGTGAACGATAGTACATGACTCGTTTCATGTAACTAATTCTATTCCTTGAGGCCTTTTGTGTTTCCATCTGCGGTGTGACCATAAGTAATACTCAGGTTCTGCACGAATTATTTCTTCCATTTTTCGAATATAGATTAAAAGAATTTCTTTAGGCTTGACTTCTTTGGGTTTTTCTATCAGAGGAATAAAGGTTGCTTCATAATACCCTCTGCCGGTTTTGCGGATTCTATGAAATAATACCGGTTGATTAGTTTTTACTGCAATTTTTTCAGGCCCGCTAAAGAAAGGTGCCTCACGGTTGAGAAAGTAAGTCCAGAATTTGGATGTCGCAGGAGATGTTTGATCAGCTCCCAGCCAGATCCCTGTTGGTATACCTTTACGATTAAAATCCATGACAAGTCTTGTCGATTTGTTTACAGCAATACATTTTCCACCCCATCTTTCTCTTGCGCGTATTAAAAATTTTTCGACAGATTTATTTCCACGTACAGGATTATAAAGCATAATACAGCGATGGTTTATTTCTTTTGGTAAAGAACTGAACCATTCCCAGTTATTGTGATGCATGGCCAGCATTATTATACTTTTTTTTTCTGAATAATATTTATCAATCAAGTCCAGATTTTTGTAAGAGATCCGTTTATCCAATTGTTTTTCGCTTATGGTACGAAGTTTAATTGTTTCTACAATCAGATCGGCCAGATGATGGTAGAATTTTCCGGCAATTATATTAATTTCTTCCTGTGTTTTGTCGGGAAAGGCATTTGTTATATTCTCCATTATTACTTTCCTGCGGTATCTTAGGACATGCCTCAAAAATAAATACAAAATATCAGAAATACAGTAAAGTAACCTGAAGGGTAATAATGAGATCAGATAAAGCAAAGCGGCTACAAAAGAATTTAATACTATCTTCGGCCAACTTGTATTCTTCTTATATTTTGTTTTTGTTAAATTGTTATCAGCCATGTGGTATTTAAAATATTTTGCTTTTTAGCTTTAATTTATAAGCAATTCGCCCGTGTGTAAATGCTAAAACTACATAATTTTTTTCAATATTATTTAAAAATAATATTTCCCTTTATATCTTTAGGTTTTATAAATGGACAGGGAAAATAATTATTGTATTATGAAGAAGATTTATTTTACTTTTTTAGTTACATGTTCCACGCTTTGTTTGTCTGCCCAACAAATGTTTGTTGCCCACCGTGGAGCTTCCTATCTGGCTCCTGAGAATACTGTTGCTGCTGCTAATATGGCATGGATGTTAGATGCTGATGCAGTTGAAGTGGATATTTATCTTTCTGATGACAACAGGGTAATGGTAATTCACGATAAGGATACCAAGAGAACATGTAAGGGTAATAATAATTTTGTGATTAAGGATACCCCCTCTGGATTTCTCAGAAATCTTGATGTCGGTGTATGGAAAGGCGAAGAATTCAAAGGAGAGAAAATTCCGTTTCTTTCTGAAATTATCGAGACAGTCCCCGAAGGAAAGATGCTGGTTGTGGAAATTAAGTGCGGCAGTGAAGTGCTGCCTTATTTGCAGCGATGTATTGAAAAGGCGGGTAAGAAAGATCAGATTATATTTATCAGCTTTGGCTGGGAAACTATTATTGATACTAAAAATTTATTTCCAGAAAATAAGTGTTATTGGCTAAGTTCTGTAAAACAGGGACTTAAAAATAAAATTAAAAAGGCTAATGCAATAGGTCTCGACGGAGTTAACCTTCATTATAAGATTATTAATGAAAAAGTTGTAAAACTTGCAAATGATCATGGTTTGGATGTTCTTGCCTGGACAGTTGATGATCCTTCCGAAGCTAAACGACTCACTGACATTGGAGTTAAGATAATAACAACCAATCGTCCCGCATGGTTAAAGGAGCAGATGGCTGAATAATTTTTTATAAAAAGAGTCCGCTATAAAGTCCGCTGACTATATCATGCTTACTCTCAAAAAAG
This sequence comes from uncultured Prolixibacteraceae bacterium, assembly GCA_964611525.1. GTDB lineage: Bacteria > Bacteroidota > Bacteroidia > Bacteroidales > Prolixibacteraceae > JAAYJR01. Next base: position 6,707 of record CAZTAL010000156.1, on the reverse strand, counting down.
GTTTTCCTTGGATGAAATGTAGTTTGTAAACCTCTGACTACATCATGCATTCTCTCAAAAAGGTCATTTATTCAATTTTCCCCGTTGGCTTAGCAGAATGGCAATTGGTCTGGTTGATGGGAACTCTGACATAATGATAATAATTATTACCGTTATCGGCACGCTTAACAGCATTCCGGTAACGCCCCAGATCAATCCCCACAGCGATAACGTCAGAATAACCACAAGGGGACTGATATTCAGGGAGGTGCCCATTAGTCTTGGCTCTATAATATTTCCTATAATTACCTGTATAGCTCCCACAATAGTCAGAACCAGTAATGCAGGTGTTATTTCGCCAAACTGCAGCATGGCAAAAATAGTGGGAAAAATCGTTGCTGTCAATGACCCTATAGTCGGGATATAGTTTAAAATAAATATGAGAAAAGCCCAGAAGAGAGGAGCATCAATACCGATAATCATAATTGCAAAATAACTTAGGAAACCTGTTAAAAAGCTTGTCAGTGTTTTTACTGCCATATAACTTATTATAGAATGGTCAATTTTGTTTATTAGCGTTTTCATCCTGTTATAGCGTTGTTTATCAGGATACATAGCCTTCAGCTTTCCGGGAAAGGTAGGTTCTTCAATTAATAGAAATATCAGGTAGATAAATACAAGAAACGCATCTCCGATTAGACTTGTCAAGGTTGAAAAAAGCTTACTGAGTATTCCACCGAAATTTATGTCTTTTGTAAGATCGTTTAAAATGCTGGATATTTCTATATTAAACTGATCATTAATCAGTTTGGTTATTTTATTGACATTTGATTCGTAAAGAGGGAAAGTTCTTGAAAGTTCCTGGATATTTTCGGAGACTAGTTCCCCTGTAAGGGTCAGAAATCCGAGCATCAAAGCTGTTGAGATTACTGTTAAAAGCCACTTTGGCCATCTGTTTACGAATCTGATCTTTGTCAACTGTTTTTTTACGACCCGTATCATGACCCAAAAGAGTAAGGCCAGAGTAAAGGGAATGATTATTCCCTGTGCATATATTAAAATGATCACAATAGTTATGAGGATCAGAAATATATATATCTTTTTTGAGTTATTCATGATATATTTTTTATTTATTAAATTAATCCTAGTTTTACCCTAAGCCACGAATTTATTAAAATTATTATTTTTGAAAAGTCGGATACTCTATAGCGTTTACTTATAATTTGTTCAGGTGTTGTGCGCCTGATTATTTTCAGAAGTTGAAGGTAGTATCTGTAAGCAAGATAAACACCAAGCCTTACATCCCGGTTTAATTTTGAAATACCTTTTTTTGCCTCTGAGAAATCGGATTCAATATCAGCCTCAATTGCTTTTTTTTGTTCCGATGTGAAATTATCAGGCTGAATTCCGTGAAAATATATCCTTCCTTTTTCGAGGTAATCGGAACGTATATCCCTTAAAAAATTAATTTTTTGAAAGGCTTCTCCTAGTTTGCGGGCCGGATATATGAGTTCCTTGAATTCTGTTTCCCTGTTTTCATAAAATACTTTAAGGCACATCAGACCCACTACCTCTGCCGATCCGTATATATATTCACTTATTTCATCAGGATTGTAGTTTTTATAAGTGATATCCATTTCCATACTTTTCAGGAAAGCTTTGATATATTCTTTTTCTATATTGTATTTTTTTACTGTTTTTTGAAAACTATGCAGGATGGGATTTGAGCTGAATCCTGTTTCGAGAGCGATCCATGTGTCTTCATCCAGTTTTTTTAGCAGTACTGTTTGATTATAGTCATGAAAAGTATCAACAATCTCGTCGGCAAAACGCACAAAACCATAAATGGCATAAATAGCCGGACGGTATTTTTTTTTAAACAGACGGATGCCAAATGAGAATGAAGTGCTATAGTTGTTAGATGTTATCCGACTGCAATCAAAAGCATTTTTATCATAAAGTTCTATCATATTTTTCTATTCTTTCTATTGCTAATTTTGAGCTTATAACAACCATTGGCAATCCGGTGCCCGGTATTGTAGATGCGCCGGCGTAAAAGACGTTTTTAAATTGTTCATCAAAATTTTTAGGTCTGAATCCGCCAATCTGATTCATATCGTGAGCTAAACCAAGAGCGCTGCCTTTATACAAATTAAATTGTTCTACCCATTCAACCGGGGTATAAATAGTTTGTGCAGCAATTTTTTGTTTTATGTCCATACCGACACGTTTGCTGAAATCGCTAATTATGCTGTTAACAATTTCATCACGGTCGTTCCAGTTAGTTTTGAAACGTAGATCAGGTACAGGGCATACAAAAAAGAGGCTCTCACATCCTTCAGGAGCACAGTCGAAATTTGAGTGAGTAAGTACATTTACATAGTAATAGGGTTTTTCAAATGATCCCGGATTGGTGAATATTTTATTGGCATAATTCCGGAAGTTACTCCCAAGGTAATAATTATGATGGTGAATATTAGAAATTTTTTCTGTTATGCCGAGATAAAATGTAAGTGTGCCCATAGTCCATTTCATATTATACAGTTTTTTTTCAGAATAGGCTGACCGTTTGAAAATTTTTCCACGGAACCAGGCAGCATCGGCATTAATAAGGAAAATATCAGCTTCCCATCTTTTCCCATTGCTGTCGATAAGATATTTCAAACGATTTCCCGAACTCTCATAGCCGGCTATTTCTGTATTATAATGAACCGGTATATTTTGTTTTTTCAGTTCGCTGCAAAGTCCTTCAACAATTTTATACATACCGCCTTTAACATTAAAATAGCCATTATGAATAAATTCGGTATATGAAAGCATTGAATATATAGCAGGAGTATCAAAAGGTGTCCTTCCCACGAAAAATGCCACTAAGGAAAGAATTTGCCTGACTTCTTCCGATGTGAAATATTTTGAGACCTGTTGCCAGAAATTACGGAATAATACCGGCATAAGCTTGGGTGGAGCTTTAATAAGTGTCATAAAGTAGTGCATTAGTGAGTTATAGTTTTTCCGCACAACTAGGTCGACTGTCCCGTCGAAAAGCATTTTACCCGCATCAAGATATTTTTTTATTTTTCTTTCAAGGTCAGGTTCCACATCTTTAAATTCTTCAGCAAGTCTGGACAAATCCTTATACATTGTATATGTCTTGCCGGTACTTAAAAAATTAACCGTATAAAGCGGGTCGAGTTCTACGAACTCAAATGGCATGTTGATACCTGCGTCATCGATAAATTCGTCAAATTCGTATGACATGCTGAAAAAGCTTGGACCAACATCAAAAGTATAACCGTCCTTTTTAAGTTGATTAAGCCGGCCCCCTGCCTGACTGTTTTTTTCTACCAGCTCTACCTGATATCCCCTACGTGAAAGCCGTAAGGCTGCTGTTAATCCTGCCAGTCCGCTGCCTGCGATTAATACTTTTCTTCCCATATCATTTATTATTCGTTTAATAAAGAAGGTAATAATTCATTTTTTACCCAAATAAAACCATGCTCAATTTCAAGAGTTTTTTTATAATATTCAAGTGCTTTTTGTTTGTTCCCTATCTCTTTTTCAGTTTGGCCGGCCAAAACCAGCAGATTCAGATAAATCCAATTGTTTTTTCTTATCTGCGGATCGTCGTTTTCTATAATATTGAGAGCTTTTAAATAATAATGCAAGGCTTTTTCTTTTGAGCCTCCAAATATTTCCGGCATGTGATTCCATATATTGCCCATTTCAAGATTTGCCTGCATACACATGCTGTCTTTTTCAAGTGCTTTTTCTGCATGGTCCATGCTTTTAGGGCCAAGGAAAGGAGCGCGCCAGTGGCTCAATCCTATTTTAAAACCATAAGCCGCAGCTTTAAATGCGTGGTATGCGGAGATCTTACCTTCTTTGCGTTCCAGTTTTGTCAGATTATTTTCCAGCAGAGACAGGAAAATTTTAGCATCTTCCTTTTTATTATTGCCCAGACACCAGGCGGTATAGCCATACTGATAACTGATAAGCTCGAGAAGATAACCGGTATCGTTGCTTTGTTGTTTTTCCATACTGTTTATAACCTCTCTCCATTTATCCATTTTGTCATTTACAAAGGCATCATATATTATCTTTTTAAAGTGGGTTTCTTCCTTAAATGATATATTAATGATTAACAGAATTAATATTAATAAATATTTCTTCCTTTCCATTGGCTCCTTTTTAAAATTTTGTTTTTTACCGAAAGAAACAACATCCAACCCAAAATTGTTTGTTGTGGAATAGCATAAATGAAGTTTTGAAAAATCGGCTGGAGACTCACTCTGAAAATAAAAATTTTCATCAAAATTATTAATGCTAGTGTAATAAAGAATATTGAAAGTGGTAAAACGCAGATCACAACAAAGATTCCAAATGTACTCAATAACCAGAAAATAAAAGCTGCCAGATGATTCCCTCCGAAGAACTGGGCAAGATTTTTGGCAAATCCCCGTGTTGCTTCTTTTATATCATTGTACATACGGCAACGTATGTTATCATTTCCTGTCATGCACTGCATCTTCATTCCCCTTTTTTTATATAAACGCGATATTAAAATATCCTCTACAGGATTTGTTTTTACTTCTTCATGAGGTTGAATTTCTATATATGCTTTTTTTTCAAACAGCATAAATTGTCCGTTAGCTGCTGCCAGTGAGGGACGAGGGCTTATCCTGGTTAAAATCATCGGCAGAAGGGACAGTAAAATGATATTCATCAGGGGAACTGTTATTTTTTCATCTGTAGTTACCATTATTTGTTTTGGGAAAATAGAAAGGAGCTTCAAATGATATTGCTCCATCTGGGCAACAACACTCTCAAAAAGTCCGGAACCAACCCTTACATCAGCATCAAGGAACATCAGGTATTCGCCTCTTGCATGTTGTGCTAGCTGGTAACAGGCATAATTTTTTCCAAGCCAGCCTTTGGGCAATCCCTGTGAATCCATCAGATTGATACGGCTGTCCCGTTGAGTAAAGTCCATTACCTTATTCCGTGTGCCATCTAATGACTGGTCATTAAATACAATTATTTCTATATTGGTATAACTTTGTTTAATTAAATCGTTCAGTATATTGTTAATATTTTTTTCTTCGTTTCGTGCCGGTATCAAAACTGAAACAAGGGGGTTGGCAGATGGAATTATATTTTTAAGTATGGGCGAAAAAAGAAAGTTTATCAAAGAAACTAAAAAACGCAATGCGAAGAAAAAAACTATTATGTAGGCTAATACAATCAATATAGTTAATTAATATGGTTTAAATTATTTTTAATTGAGTCATTATAAAAATTATTATAGTCTTTTTCAATCACATAGTGGCTTATTTCTGAATAAAAATATTCTTTATAGTAGGTAAATAACTTAGGTTTAGAGGATTCAAAATATTCTATAAGATTAGCCACAAAAATCACATGTATTTCATTTTTAAGACTTTTTAATAGCTTGACAATACCTTTTTTAAAATGAAGTGGCTGCTGGTAAACAGACTCAAAATGTCCCTGTGGAAAAAAGGTAACCATATTTTTAGGATGCTTTAACAGCTCAATAGCATAGTTCATAGATTCCATGATTTTTTTTGGATTACTGCTTATTGAAAATGCTCCTGTCCTGCTGAAAAATAAATATTTTTTTAACTGTTTTTCCTGCATCATTACATGATATTTTCTGTGAAAAACTTTCTGGTTTAGTGATGAGGCAAAAAAACCGTCCCACCAACTAAAATGGTTGGGAATTAATAATAGCGGCAGCCCCCTGTCATGAAAGTCCCCTTCTATCAAAATATCACTAAAGCAATGTTTCATCTCCTTACAGCCATACCATTCGAAGAATGGATATAGAAACCAGTGGTGTTTTGCTTTGATCATCCTGTGAGTAAAAAGTTAATCCATAAAACTACAAAAAATAAAAATTGGATTACTAAAATTGGGATAGCCATTTTATTTGAAAATGAGATTTTGTAATGCTTTATTATTAAATGGAAAAATAGTGCGAGGGAAAACCATGCCAGGTAATTTAAAGCCGGAACTCCACTTCCTGACCAGTACCACATTCCCAGCGGAGGAGCACACTGTTCCAATACAAGATCATAAACAACCATAAGAAATGGTGAGATTATTATTCTTGCAGTATTATTTTTTGAAAGGAAGTCAGATGCCACCTTAGAACAATAAACAAGCATAAGCCAGTTGAGCCCGATGAGTACAGGAGTTTCAAGAATTTTAGGACCGAGACTGTCGCCGTAACTATATGAACCAAAAATTTTTCCTGTTTTGACTCCTGCCGCTTCGACAAAAAATGAAAAAAAAGCTATGAACAGGAATACTCCGATAGTTCTGACATTTATCCGCGGATGATGATAGAAAGACAATAATATTGCATTTAGTATGAGTGCCGCAGAGATTAAATTCCTGAATATCTCATGTGTTTCAGAAATGGTTATGCCTGCCACGCCGACACTGTAAAATATTATCAGGCTGATAATAAAGTTTTTATATGATATTTTTCTCATTTAATCAAAGTAAAAGCTAACGATTTGTTTATGCACAGATGATTCTGTTTTTGAACTTTTCCTATTTTATTTTCCTTTCCAATATAAACAAATATTTTATTATGATCTACCTATCAGGGCAAACGCATGAAAAAAAATCACCGGATTTTGGATAGCCATAGCTGAGCGGTTCTCAAGCTGATGTTATAGCCCCACAGTTTTTTGACATAGTCC
>CAZTAL010000155.1:0-7897 GCA_964611525.1 uncultured Prolixibacteraceae bacterium | reverse complement strand
GCCGAAGCATTATTTAGTTGAGATAACCATAATTCTATTATTACCTTATTATTAAGGAACAGAGGTTTTTTGTATTTAATGGAAGATTGCACGAGAATAGGAAATACCCCATCATTCTTAGCCAGATTTGTAGGCGGAAGGCCTATCGCCTCCATAAGTTTTAATCTGCCGTTTTCTAACCACTGGATGTAAACTATATTATTTACATGTCCCACGAAATCAATATGATAGGTATAAATTTTTTCTTCAAATATTAATTTTTTTTTCATTCGTTTAAAATTTTATAATTATAGCAAAATAAAATAATTAAAAAATTTAAGAACCTATGGAACCACTTCGTTCTCACATAATTTTTTAAATCACACTTTTATGTGAAACGAATTATGCATTGTTGTATATAAATGTAAAACATTTCTGTGACGAGTTCTATCTCATACCTTTGAAGATTATTAATAATAATGAGATAAATTTTTTGATTAAAAAAATCATGCTCGTTTCATTTTTCAGGATTAAAATTTAATTCGGAGAATCGGTATTTCTTTTGGATAAAAAATTTCCACATAATACTTTTCGAGTATATTTCAGGATGATTATCAGTCGTTGTCAGCCTGACAAGCTGTTTCCTTTTTTTTATCATCTTATTAAGATTCTTTAAAAAATGAATATGTGCCTTAACCACTGCTGAAAAACTTTGAAAGTGAAAACCCATGATAAATTTTATCGCTGCGATGAAATCCAGTATTAACCTAACAAAAAAGATACGGTGAAATTTGTTCGATGGTAAATTTTTAAACAGCATAAACAGGTTGTTTCGGAAATTAAGAAATACTTTCTGCGGACTGTCATACGATAATGTTCCTCCACCAAGATGAAAAATAACACTAGCAGGTTCGTAAGCTATTTTATAACCCTGATTTTTCAGGCGCCAGCACAAATCTATTTCCTCCATATGAGCCCAAAAATCATTGTCAAAACCACCTATTTCCCAGAATGCATCAGCTTTCACAAACATACATGCTCCGCTGGCCCAAAAAATAGATGTTGGTTTATTATACTGACCTGCGTCAGGTTCCATCCTGTTAAGAATGCGCCCACGGCAAAAGGGGTACCCGAATTTATCGATAAATCCACCGGCAGCGCCGGCATATTCAAACTGGTGTGATTTCTTGTAACTTAGAATTTTAGGTTGGACAACAACAGTTATATTATCTTTTGTAAAATGATTTATGCAAGCCTCCAACCAGCCGGGAGTAACTTCCACATCTGAATTAAGCAATATATAATAATCCGCTTCAATATGACGGAGAGCGCGATTATATCCTTCTGCAAAGCCGTAGTTTTTTTTAAAATATATTATTTTGACTTCGGGATAATTTTTTTTAAGATAATCAACGGATGAGTCTGTTGATCCGTTATCTGCAATAAAAATATCTATTTCAGGCCCTTTTGAATTTTCAATTACTGAAGGCAGAAATATGTCAAACAGGTTTATTCCGTTCCAGTTAAGAATAACAATGGCTATTTTAGGATTTTCAGGCATCGTTCCTGTTTAAGAGGTTAGTATTTTTGCTATTATTGCTGCAATAATTTCTTTATCCATGTTCTCTATAATTTCGGCGATTCTTTCATTTTTTGAAGAATCATTTGAGTTAATCAGACTATCAATTTCTTTAACCTGTTTGCCTGTAAGTTCATCTGTCAGCAGCTCTCTGATCTTAAGTTTTTCCTGCTTCTGGTTTGGAAGTCCGAGACTTTCCAGCTCGCTAATAATAGCTTCCAGTATTTCTTTTGCCTGTATTCTGACGGGATCCTTATCTCTTGTCGAACCGGCTGCAAAAGTATCCCTCAGACTCCAACTGGAGTAATCGTAATGAAGTTCTTTGATCATTCGCAGCTTTGGACTTTCCTTTCCGAAGATACGTTCCAGAAATATAATAGTGCGGTTTTTCCATGCCTCCAGGTCGAATTTTTTTTCATCGAGCCTTTTAATTTGTTCTTTGAGCAGGGATATTTCTTTTTCAGCCATTTTTCAGTTTATATTGAATTGTATTTTTTAAAATAATCAGAAAAATACAACTAAAATTTATAATTACAAATTTTCATTTACTACCAAGATATTGGTTAATGATATTATATAAAGGATCGAAGAAATTTTTGGAGGCCGCTATTATTTCTCCACCGTAAAGCCAGTTATTGCCTCCGTTGAAGTCTGATACTACACCTCCCGCCTGTTTTAATATTAGTGCACCGGCTGCTACATCCCATGCATGCAGTCCGTGCTCAAAGAAGGCATTGAAACGTCCCGATGCCACATATGATAAATCAACAGCAGCTGAACCAAACCGTCTCAGTCCCCGTGTTGATTTCATAAGGTGTTTCAGTACACGGATATAACCATCAACCCGGTCAAAATTATAGTAAGGAAATCCCGTTCCTATAAGTGTATTTTCCGGTTCACTTGCTGTAGCTACTGTTATTTCCTTTCCGTTCAGAAATGCGGGACTTCCTTTCCATGCACGGAACATTTCATTAAGTCCTATTTCGTAGACTACACCCAATACCAGTTCATCATTTTCCATAAGTGCAATGCTGACTGAGTGGGGTGAAATTCCATGGATATAATTCGTAGTACCGTCGAGTGGGTCGATAATCCAATTGAATTTTTTGCCTTTCTCAGTTACAGTTTCTTCCTCGGTGATAAAACCTGCTTTCGGGATAATTTTTTTTAAAGCTTTGACAATCTGCTCTTCAGAAGTTGTATCTACATAAGTCACCAGACTTGCAGCACTCTTTAATTTTACATCTTCTTCCGAGATTTTTTTTCGTTCATTGCGAATAAAGTTGCCCGCTTCCATTGCAATATCTTCAACGTCTTGACAAATTTGTTGGTACTTAATAATTGTTGCCATTATTTAAAATTTATTGCCATATTATTGTCAGGTTGTACTGAAATTAGTTTTACCTTTTTTATTTCATTAATTAATTTTTCCGAAAAGGGTGTTTCAACTTTTATGTAATTATCTGTAAAACCTGTAATCATACCATTTTTATTTTTAGATTCAAATAAGACTGTATGTTCTGAACCAATGTTTTTTTCGTAAAATGCCCTTTTTTTCTTTTCTGACAGATTAATATACATTTTTGTTCGTCTCTTTCGTTCATCCGGATTTACTTTATTGGGTATTTTAATTGCTTGTGTGCCATTTCTTTCGGAATATGTAAAAGCATGCAATTGTGAAATATTCAGGTTTTTTATGAAATTATATGATTCATTGAAGAGTTGATCAGTTTCTCCGTTTGTGCCCGCTATAACATCTACACCCACAAAGGCGTCGGGAATAAGTTTTCTTATCAGGTCAATCCGGCCGGCAAATAAGCGGACAGAATATCTGCGTTTCATTATTGTTAGCACCTTGTCTGAACCGGACTGCAGCGGTATATGGAAATGGGGCATAATAATTTTTGATTCTGCTGTTCGTTCGATGATTTCATCTTTTAACAGGTCCGGTTCTATAGAACCAAGCCTGATACGTTTAATTCCTTTAACCTTTTCCAGTTCCTTTAAAAGAGTTGTAAAATCTTCTCCTGTTGATTTACCAAAATCTCCTATATTCACTCCTGTAAGGACGATTTCCTTAAATCCTTTGTTCACTGCCTTATGGGCTTCATGAATAGTATTTTCTATGGAGTCATTGCGGCTTCTGCCCCTGGCATAAGGAATAGTGCAATATGAACAGTAATAGTCACATCCATCCTGCACCTTCAGAAAGCTGCGTGTCCTTTCGCCAAGGGAAAAGGCTTTATTATATTGTGTTATTTCAGGCAGTGGGGTTATCCATATTCCGGGAGGTTGTTTTTTATGGAGATCTCCAAGATAATCCATAGCATTAAACTTTTCCTGATTTCCCAGTACCAGGTCTACTCCTTCGATATGTGCTGCTTCCTCCGGTTTTAATTGCGCATAGCAGCCTGTTACGATTATCATGGCATCAGGATTGCGACGGTAAGCCTGCCTGATGATATTCCTGCTTGCCTTGTCGCCCTGCCTGGTTACAGAGCAGGTATTTATCATGTAGATATCAGCCTTTTCTTCAAAACTGACGCGCTCGAAACCCGATTCGATCAAATCTCCTGCAATAGAAGAAGTTTCAGCAAAATTAAGTTTGCAACCAAGAGTATAAAAGGCAGCTTTTTTACCTTTATAGTCCATGTTCGTTCTTTCTGTTTACAGCAGGTTACTGGCAAGTTCCGCCAGATAGCTGCGTTCACCTTTCACCAAATTAATATGGGCAAACAGATCCTGATTACGCAAACGGTCTGTCATATAAGCCAATCCGTTGGATTTCATGTCAAGATAAGGAGAGTCAATTTGTTGCAGGTCACCTGTAAAGACCATTTTAGTGCCTTCTCCGGCGCGTGTAATGATTGTTTTTATTTCATGTGGGGTAAGATTTTGTGCCTCATCAATAATAAAAAAAGCATTTGACAAACTTCTCCCACGGATATATGCAAGAGGTGTAATAATCAGTTTATCTTCTTTTTGAAGTTCTTCTATTTTGAGATATTCGGGGCTTCTTGAATTAAAAGCATGTTTAATTACAGCCAAGTTATCAAAAAGGGGTTGCATGTAGGGACTAATTTTTTCGGAAGCGTCACCTGGCAGGAAGCCCAGATCGCGATTGCTGAGTGCAACAATAGGTCTTGCCAGTAATATCTGGTCAAATGATTTATATTGTTCAATAGCAGCAGCCAATGCGAGCAGTGTTTTACCTGTCCCCGCTTTTCCGGTCAGGGCTACGAGCTGGATATTATTATCCATAAGTACATCAAGACTGAAAGTTTGTTCTGCATTTCTTGGCTTTATGCCATAAGTTGGTTTTTTTTCAATCCTGAGAAGCCGTTTGCTACCAGGATCGAAACGTGCCAGTACACTAGAATTGTCACTTTTGAAAATAAAACACTCATTTGGCTCTGGATTAAGATTTTTCTTAACATCTTCAATAGCGAAAGAACCTTGTTCATATAAAGTTTTAATCACCTGATCATCAAAATTTTCAAATGTTCTGATTGATTTATCCAGAACATTTTCATCAGTTACCTTGTCAGTCTTGTAATCTTCAGCTACTATTCCTAATGACTTGGCTTTCATTCTCAGGTTTATGTCTTTGCTAACCAGAATGGTTTTTCTTTTAGGATATGTCTTTCTGGTGTATTCTGCAACAGCTAGTATCCGGTGGTCGGGAATATCTTCCCTGAAAGAAACTTTCATTGCATCAGAGAAAGGTTTTCCTGTTTCAATACGCAACTTTCCCTTTCCTTTGCCGAGTGACTTACCGCCGTTAAATAGTTCATCACCGACTATTTCATCAAGCAGACGGACAAATTCCCTTGCCTGATAATTAATAAGGTCATTTCCCCGTTTGAATTTATCAAGTTCCTCAAGGACTATTATCGGTATAATAATGTCATTATCCTGAAACTGGTAAATACTTGTGTGATCGTGTAAAATTACATTCGTGTCGAGAATGAAAATTTTACTTTTGCTATCTTTATTCAACATATTACTATGATTAATAATCCTGCTAAAAGTAGATAATTTTCCGGTATTTTTTATAAGTCAAATCAAATTTTAATAAACTTGCAACGGTTAATAAATTTATTGTTAAAAAATTGAAATATTCAGAAACAGTTAATTTTTTATATTCCCGGCTTCCTATGTTTCAAAGGACGGGGCCGGCTGCATATAAAAACAGTCTTGATAATATTTTAAAGCTGGATAATTTTTATGGTAATCCACATCGTTATTTTAAGACTATCCATGTTGCGGGTACAAACGGAAAAGGGTCTGTTTCTCATATGCTTGCCGCTGTTTTCCAGATGGCAGGATACAAGACTGGACTCTATACTTCTCCCCATCTTAAGGATTTCAGGGAAAGGATAAGGATCAACGGACAAATGATCGGACAGGATGATGTCATTGCCTGGGTTGAAAGATATAAAGATTCACCTATTTCTAAAGAGATTGATCCCTCTTTTTTCGAACTCACTGTTGCAATGGCTTTTGATTTTTTTTCAGCTAATAATGTGGATGTGGCTGTCATTGAAGTTGGATTGGGAGGCAGGCTTGATTCTACCAATATCATTACTCCGGAAGTAAGTATAATCACAAATATCGGGCTTGATCATACAGCACTGTTAGGTGATTCTTTAGAAAAGATTGCGGCCGAAAAAGCCGGTATAATAAAACCGGGGATACCTGTAGTTATAGGTATTAATCAATCAGAAATAAAAAAAGTTTTTGAGAATAAAAGTAAACTTGTAAAGGCACCGCTTTTTTTTGCCGAAAGAAATTATATTGTAAAGTATTTGTTATCAGATGTGTATGATAGTCAAATCTTTAGCGTTATAAATAACGGTGAGGAAATTTATGCTGACTTGAAAGTTGATTTAGGCGGAAGGTATCAATTAAAAAATTTGCCTGCAGTTCTGCAAACTCTCGATATAGTTCAGTCCAAGGGCTGGAATATTACAAAAGAAAATATTTTAAGTAGTCTCTCAAAGGTAAAGATACTGACCGGAATAAGAGGCCGCTGGCAAATACTGGGGAAAAATCCGCTAATAGTTGCTGATGCTGCACATAATGCTGATGGAATTGCAGAAGTAATAAAGCAAATCCGCCAAACATCATATAAGAATTTGCATATTATAGTTGGTTTGGTCAGTGACAAAGACCCGTTGCCAATAATGAAATTGTTACCGGCTGATGCAAATTATTATTTTACAAAAGCAGCTATTCCAAGGGCACTGGATGAAAGAGAACTTGCCCGCTGTGCTGAGATCACAGGATTAAAAGGGGAAACTTATCCTTCTGTAAAAAAGGCCTTTTGGTCGTCACGTGCCCGGGCAGGGAAGGATGATTTCATTTTCGTGGGAGGAAGTACTTTTGTAGTTGCAGAAATATTATAAACATATAGAAATAACGTTTTTTCAGCGCAAGCCCTTTACAGCAGGGATTTATCAAAAAGTACCTACTAATGAGGGGTGGAATTTTCAAATAAGCGTATGGTACCATATAAATGAAAAATGTAATGGATCATGCCGTCTGGGTATATATCCATACAGAAAAACCGATCCGGGTTCATCTGAAATAGTATGGATGCAGGGTGTTGAACAACATGTCTGGGATCAGCTTGCAGTAGGGGTTACAGCTCGAACGGGAGAGCTGACAATCTTTTTTGAATCGCAATTCTTAGAGGGCAGTTGTGATACTTATTTTGATGATGTTAATCTTCAGGCTTATCCATGTTCCTTAGAAATTTCAGAACCACCGGAGGAGCCGGAACCGAAAGAAAACTGCGTTGACTGAAAGGATGAAAAAAGGTCGCATGGAGTGGTAACAGTATACGAAAAAAACAATTTTGTATTCCAAAGTAATTCAAAGGAAGAAATGCGGGTTGTTCTTTGGGGTGAACCTGAACAAACAGGGGAGCTTTCCTTCCCTGCACAGGGCATTAAGATTAACCTTACATTTGAAGCAGATACTGTGAATGCCTGTGTTGCAACATATACTTCACAGAATATCAAATTTGCCTAAAAAGGGCGTGAAGCACCTTTTTTAGACTTGGCTCATTGTTAATTTTAAATATGATTTTATACCCTAAAAATGAGATCGTAATTTTATACGTTTGGGCAAAAAACTTCATTTTATACATCAGGGTTTTAATTCGGAATAGTATATTAATATGGTTTGTGAATTTGAGAAAATAATTTTTGCAGAACTAAAAATACATTTTATATTTGCAGCGCCTTAAATAAAAATACGGGAGCATAGCTCAGCTGGTTCAGAGCACCTGCCTTACAAGCAGGGGGTCACTGGTTCGAATCCAGTTGTTCCCAC
>CAZTAL010000154.1:0-5147 GCA_964611525.1 uncultured Prolixibacteraceae bacterium | reverse complement strand
ATTCTTATTATAAGGAAGCAGCTATTCCTGAGGATGATCAAACAGATTATAAGATTGATTATGTTGATATTGCTAATTGGCTGACTGAAGGAGCGTGCAAGGATTTTACCTTTTTACATCCCGAGATACTTGATGAGAAGTGCAGGATAAATGATGGGAAACTAATAATGGAAAACGTAGTTAATCAGGAGGAATTCAAAGTTATATTTATTCCCTCCTGTAAAACCATTTCGCTTTCCAACCTGAAAAAGATAAAAGATTTTTATAATGAAGGGGGGCATTTAATTTTCACTTCGCAACTTCCATCTTTTTCTGTTGAGCCGGGCAAGGATAAAGAAGTAAGGGAGATCATCGATTCAATAATTTCGATGGATGAATTAAGTGGTAGCAGTTCAAAAGGAGGGAAAGCATATTTTATTTCCGAACCGGATAGGGGAAAGATTAGAAAGGTTTTGGAAGAACTGAATTGTGATTATGATGTAGATTATCAGGCCAATAGTAATTTGCGTTATATACATAGAGTAATAGAAGGAAGGGATGTTTTTTATTTTGCAAATACAGGAAGTCCGGCAATTGAGACGATAATACACCTAAGAGGGAAACATGATCTTGAGATATGGGATCCTCACTCAGGAGAAGTTGAGGAGATTGTTACAACAGTTGAAAATAGAGATGGAATCTATCAGACAAAACTGGATTTAAAGATAGAACCTTATTATTCTTTGTTTTTAATTTCAGAAAATTAATTTATTGAAATTATATTATACCATATGAGGATTTTTATATGAAAAATAATTTATTGATACTATTTACTTTAATATTTTTAATCAGTTGTACCAATTCAGATTATAGCGGTATTCCGGAAAAGAGAACTTTTAAAGATTTTCCGCTTACTTTTTCAGCTAAAGGAAAAAAGTAAGAGGGATTTAAGGGGATAACTCCTCATAATTCAATTTATTAATTAAGCTTGCTCCGAAAAGTCTAAAAATAAAAATATCTCAAAAATGTCATATAAATAAAAAATGTAAATATTTGAATATCAATTCTTTAAATTTTGCATCAATTACTTTTTATTGAAATTTTAGGATAAAATATACTTTTTAGAGTGGGCTCTTAATTATAACTAAACAAATGAAGGAAATTATAAGTAATAAAAAATCAATGATTTCACGGTCAGGACGTCGTGATTTTATCAAGAAAACATCTGCTGCCGGTGCAGGTATTATTACTATGCCATATATTGCTACTGATTCGTGGAATAGTATATCACCGGCTGATACCGTCTGTCATGCTGTAATAGGGGTTGGCAACCAGGGAGGAGGTCATTGTAGTCGTTTTGCCAATGCAGAGGGATGTGGATTGGTTGCTGTTTGTGATGTGGACCCACAGAGGCTTAACGAGAAGGTTAAAGGGCTACCCGGAGAGCAGCGTATAAAAAAATATACTGATTTCAGAAAATTGCTCGAGGATAAGTTTATTGATTCAGTATCTATTGCTACTCCTGATCACTGGCATACCCCTATAGCTTTATGGGCTCTCCAGGCAGGCAAGCATGTATATTTAGAAAAGCCTTGCAGCCATAATGTAAGGGAAACGAATATATTATTGAGAGCGGCTCAAAAGTATAACAAATGCATTCAGCATGGCACTCAGCGGCGCAGTGATGGTGATCATATAGAGGCAATACGACAACTACGCAATGGAATTATAGGCAGGGTCTATACAATAAAAGCAATAGATCATCAGCACCGTGAGCCTATAGGGCATGCCCTTCCGGAAGATACGCCGACTGGAGTTGACTATGATATGTGGCTTGGGCCGGCGCCCATAAAGCCATTTACCAAAAACCGCTGGCATTACAACTGGCATTGGTTCTGGGACTATGGTGGAGGTGATACAACTAATGATGGCGTACACCAGATCGATGTGGGAGTGTGGGCAATGGGTGACCGCTATCCTGACAGAGTAGTTGTATCCAGTGGTCAGTATTATTATGATGATGACCATCAAACCCCAGATACACAAACAGCTATATTGGAATACAAGGAAGGCCAGATAATATGGGAAATGCGATTGTGGACGCCATATAAACTTGAAGGCCATGATAATGGTAACGTAGCATATGGAACAGAGGGTAAGATGGAATTTGGACGTAAGGGGGTTTTTGTAACTAAGGGGGACGATAAGTTTAAAATAGAATCTCCGCAGCCTGTTGAAAGTATTGTCCCTAACTTTTTAACGGCAGTTCGTGAGAATGATCCAGGCAAATTGCTTTCTCCCATTGAAAATGGTGCCATTACCACCAACATTTGTCATTTGATTAATATATGCCATCGTCTGGGAGCAACTTCGTTAGAGTACGATACTGTTAAAGAAGATATCAAGTGTATAGGATTTAACAATAAGGCTGAAGAATTAATGGGCCGGGAATATCGTAAAGGCTATGAACTTCCTTATCAGGGATAAATCACATTATGAGGCCGCTCTGAAAAGGGCGCGAAGCGCCTTTTTAGACTAAACTCATGGATAATTATAAATTTTTAAAACATGATACAAAAGACGTTAAAGTTAACATATTTAAGAAAATATGCCGGTTATTTAATTTTAATAGGTTTATTGATAAATCTTTTTGGCTGTTCAGAAAAAAGCAGTCAGTCGGTTGTTTCATTCAAGCAAAAACCAGGTAAGTTATTCATTTTTATTGATGAGAAGCCATTTGCAACTTATGTATATGAGGATTCTGCCATCACCCGTCCCTATTTTGCCCATGTGAAAACACCGTGTGGTATACAGGCAACGCGAAATCATCCTCCTAAGCCTGATGATCCTCAGGATCATCAAACATTTCATCCCGGTATATGGATGAGTTTTGGCGATATCAGCGGCAATGATTATTGGCGTCTGAAACAGAAAGTTGAACATGAAATGTTTGTGGAGCAACCTGAAGGAGGGATCAATAAAGGAACATTCACCGTTCGGAATTATTATATGGATAATGATGGTAAGACCCGGCTTTTAGCCGAACTGGTGAAATATACTATTTTGGTGCGTCCATCTGGTTACCTGTTGTTATGGGAGAGCACATTTTCTTCTGATGAAGGTGATTTTACTTTTGGAGATCAGGAAGAGATGGGGCTCGGTATGCGGGTTAACACTGAGATATCAGTACAATACGGACAGGGACATTTAACAAATGCTGATGGGATGAAGGATGAGAAAGAAACGTGGGGAAAATCATCTAAATGGATTGATTACAGTGGTAAAATTAATGATGAGTATATCGGAATGGTCATCATGCCCGATCCTGACAATTTTCGTCCCAGCTGGTTTCATGCCCGTGATTATGGTTTCGTAGCAGCTAATCCTTTTGGAAGAGAAGCAATGAAGCAGGGTGAAAAAAGTGCGGTAACTGTTAAAAAGGGTGAAAAGTTTAATCTGGGATATGGAGTACTGATTTACTGTAATTCGGGTGGAACAAAAATAAATATTGATAATGCTTATCAGGATTTTCTTGATGTTATTAAAAACACTAGTAATGGGCAAGATCAATAGCCTGTCAGATAGTATTTCATTATCCTCACAGGTTAGTTTTTGGACTTTACAGAATTGAACAATTCTAAGATATATTTTGAATACCAGAATATTTATACTTGCAGATGATCTGACAGGAGCAGCCGAATTAGGGGGTATAGCCCGTCAGTTTGGAATGACTGTTAGGATTTTGTTTGACCCCGACAAGGTAAAGTTTCATAAAGAAGATGTAATTATTATAGACTCCGATACCAGGAGTCTTAACCCCGACCATGCATATAGCACGATAACAGAAATTATGTCCGCTATAGATTTTACTGATTTCAGTGTGATTTATAAAAAAGTTGATTCCATTTTGCGGGGGCCGATTGTTTCTGAAATCAGTGCGATGTTAAATGTTATTAATTTTAATTCTGCTGTTCTCATACCTGCCAATCCTTCTAAAAACAGAATTATTCGTTCAGGCGTTTATTATATTGATGAAATTCCTTTAAATCAAACTAATTTCAGATCAGACCCGGAATATCCGAGATATTCAGAATATGTCAGGGATTTGATCATTGATAGTTCTGATAATATTGTAACAGGGAATGATCTGGATACTCTTGATCAGGGCGGGATCATTATACCGGATATTACGTCTGAAGAAGAATTGGAGTCTTTTGTCCTTAAATTACCGCAGGAAGGTATTTTGTATTCGGGGGCAGCAGATTTTTTCAGTAAGATATTATCTTCAAAGATTAAACTGCACAGGCAAAAAATAGTAAGCCGGCTTTTGTTACAAAATTCACCCTGTTTTATAATCGGGAGTTATTCGGACAGCAGCAAGAAAACAATACGATCATTAGAGGAAAGGAATTATGTTTTGTTCCAATTACCCGTTGCAGCTATTGACAATGAAGATAAATTTACTGAATGGATTCAAAAAATCATTAAAATTATAGACCAAAACCGCATTGTAATTTCAGGACCTTCTGTGAGAATTGAAAATAGCGAGGAGATAATAAAGATCAGGAACAGATTAGTAAATATTGCTAAAGTGATAGTTAAAAAGATACCGGCAAGGAGTCAGTTATTTATTGAAGGTGGTGGAACAGCCTCTCAATTTTTCAGGTTAATGGGGTGGAATGATTTTAAAATAGGTCAGGTGTTCGGACCGGGAGTGGTATCTGTTATACCTGGTTTTAATGAGATAAACATTATTGTTAAACCAGGCAGTTATCAGTGGCCTGATCGGCTTATTTATTCATGATTTTAAAATTTTCAACGAATGAATTTTTTCCTTTCATTTATTGTTTATACACTAAATATAAATCGACTACCTGTAGTCGATTATATTATTATTTTGTTATTGTTGGCAGGGTCGCTGTATATCGGATTTTATTTTTCCAAAGGGCAAAAATCAACTAAGAAATATTTTACAGCTGAGGGCAAGATACCTTCCTGGGCTATTGGTATGTCTATTCTAGCCACCCTGATAAGCAGTGTAACCTTTTTGGCTTATCCCGGAGAGGGATTTTCAAGTAACTGGATATTATTGGTACAGGGTTTAATGGTTCCTCTGGTTCTATTGGTAATTATCTGGGGGATTGTTCCATTATATCGTAATATAATCG
>CAZTAL010000153.1:0-30664 GCA_964611525.1 uncultured Prolixibacteraceae bacterium | reverse complement strand
AAAACTACTGCCATCCATCTGTTTGCGGAACAGTTTGACCAGTATATTTACCTGAATCTGGAAAAAGAGGCCGAGCGGGAAATATTTGAAAAAGTTTACCCTTTCCCTGATTTGGTAACCAACATTTTTATTTATACAGAAAAAAAAAGGGATGGGGGCAAAACACTCATTTTTATAGATGAAATTCAGAATTCTCCAAAAGCAATAGCTCTTTTACGGTATTTTTACGAAGAGGCAAACGATTTGTATGTAGTAACCGCTGGTTCGTTGCTGGAAAGCATAATGGACAGAAAGATTTCTTTTCCCGTGGGTAGGGTCGAATACATGGCAATTCACCCCTGTTCGTTTAAGGAATTTCTTTATGCTACCAATCATGAACTTTTAGCTGCTGAACTTGAAAAATCAGATGTGCCGGCTTTTTTGCACAACCAGCTTACCGCTTTGTTTAAAAAGTATGCTACTATCGGTGGAATGCCCGAGGTATTGAAACACTATGCAAGCGGAACCAATATTTCATCACTTGGTTCGGTTTACGACAGCCTTATCCATTCTTTTTCCGATGATGTGGAAAAATATGCTGCTTCTTCTGCTCAGGCACAATACATCAGACATATTATTGACCATGCTTTTGCTGAAGGAGGAACCAAGATTACCTTTGAAAAATTTGGAAATTCAGAATACCGGTCGCGGGAGATGAAAAAAGCTTTTCGGGCACTCGAAAAAACCATGCTGTTGAAGCTTGTTTATCCCTGCACTTCAACTGAAATACCCGCAACTCCTTCATTAACCCGGAAACCTCGCCTTCATGTGGTGGATACAGGGTTGATAAACCATGCCCGCGGATTAATGGGTGAACTTGTATTTAACGAAAATATTGGCGACACACACCGGGTAATTATAGCAGAACATATCACCGGACAGGAACTGCTTGCTTTAAAGTTTTCAATCAGCAATAAACTGAATTTCTGGGTCCGCACCAAAAAAGAATCGGATGCAGAAGTTGATTATGTGCTGCCTTGGAACAGTAAACTTATTCCTGTTGAAGTGAAGTCTAATGGTATAGGAAAATTGAGGTCATTGCACCAGTATATCAATCGTACTCCGCATCATCTGGCTGTGAGGGTATGGCAGGGAGAATATTCCGTTGAAAAAGCCAAAACCATTGCAGGCAAGGAATTCACCCTTCTGAACCTGCCTTTTTATTTGGTGCACCGAATTGAACGGGAATTGGACAAAATAATGATTTAACCGAAAACTTTTAGCATGAACAATATGGAGCAATGGAACGAAATAAATTTCATTTTGTCTGAAAAGATAAAACCGGACATAACGGAGGCAGAATTCTAAAAACATGTAACAGAGGCTCTGCGTATTCTTGGCTGGAGTGAATATCTGGGTGATTTAACTATTCGTCCTTCGTTTAACATAGGGGCTTCCAACCGCATTACGCCAGATATTCTTGTAAACAAGGGTGAACAAAATCTTTAATTATATCCGCAATTTTAATACATTGGATAAAAGTTTTCAGATATGGAAACAACCATAAAAATAAATACAGATTCAATTCCGCCCGATTTTGTTGAAGGAATCAAAAAATTTATCTCCTCACAAAGTGGTTGAAATTATTATTCAGCCTGCAGATGCAACCGATTATATTTTGAGTAATTCGGAATACGCCCGGGTTTTACAGGAAAACCGGATGAAGTAACGGAAGAGAAAAATATCAATTTCGTTAACAATTGTTCATCTCCATCCATGAAAATCGACCTGTTTATGTCACTTTTCATAGGTAGGGATGGTGTATATGCAAAAAGATGGGAAAACAGAAAGAAAGGAAGCTCCGGGTATTCTCCGGCTTGTGGAAATGAATGGATTCCCGGGATTTGTCGAAAGTAAGACGATTACCCCGGTCTGCCCCGGGGATGTAACCCGCATTTGAAAACCAGTTAATTAAATATATCTTTAAATTTTATATTTTTGCTATTAAGTAAATATATAATTATGGATACTTTAAGAATTGACATTTTAAATAAAGATGCAATAGCCATTCTCAAAGGGATGGAAAAAGCAGGTTTAATTTCTCTCTCAGAAAAAAAAACTAAAAAAAGCAACTTTCGAAACAACTAAGAGGAACAATTTCTCCTTCCCGGGCTAAAAAAATGATAGAAACTATTGAAAAAGAACGTTCAGAATGGGATCAAAGATATTAATTGATACGAATATCGCTATTGGATATGTTGGTAATAATCTTGATATCAATCTTATGAATAAACTTGATGCTATTTTCAATGGTACATATCATTTATCAGTGATTAATAAGATTGAGTAATTGGGATATCCTGATTTAAATAAAGAAGAAGAGACAATATTTAATTTATTAATTAACAATTCTATTTTGCAACCTGTTGATAGCAGGGTTATCAATAAAACTATTGAAATAAAACAAAAAAACCGGATAAAACTTCCAGATGCCTTAATTGCAGCTACGTGCTTAGTAAATAAGCTGAAAATTTTAACACTTAACATAAAAGATTTTCAAAATATAAAAGGACTAACAATATTCAGTATATAATACCCTTTTCTATAGCTACCTGTTTGCTATTTTTCATCTTTCTCATATCATGGTAATTTACATCCTCCCCTGTATTATTTTTTTTAAAAGTGTTCTCCTGCATATATAACTAAGCGTTTTGATGTTAAAGAAGATGGCACAAAACTCGTGCAGGATGATTTTGCTTTTTTAGGCTTTGTTGCGAAATAAAGTGAATAAAATAGGCGAAATTTTTTTTGTTTTTAACAAAGCAAAATTTTGAGGCATAGCCATAGCTATGGCGAAAAATTTTAATGCAGGAAAAAGCAAAAAGAACAAGCCTAAATGTTCAGGTTGTTTCGTAATAATGCCTAAATGTTATCTGAATCTATATATTACGATAGCAAATATTTCCATAAAGCGGTTTAAAATCAAAATAATCGGTCATAAATTATAAATATTATGGGTTCAGCCCTGAAGATAAAAGTACATTATAAATCAGCGTTATAATAAAAATGAAAACCTTAATAAACTCTGAAATAGGTAAGCTGGAAGGCGTTATAATACATACTCCCGGACATGAAGTGGAAAATATGATCCCTGAAAATGCGGAACGCGCTTTATACAGCGACATCCTTAACTTGTCCATTGCCTCACAGGAATATTCACAACTGTCAGGTGTCCTAAAAAAAATCACCCATATATATGAGGTAAAAAAAATGCTGACAGATATTATGGATAATAAAGTTACTAAAATGCAGTTGCTGCATGACATATGTTTTAACGAAGGCATTTCAGGCATGGAGGAATATTTAGCTGATAATAGTACGCCGGATCTTGCAGAGTTACTGATAGAAGGGGTTCCTTTGGAGCGTAACAATCTGACCAACTATCTGAGTAAAGAAAAATTTTTGCTTCGCCCCTTGCACAATATGTTCTTTACACGTGATCCTGCAATGGGAATGAACAGTAAAATGCTTATCGGCAGGATGGCCAATCCGGTGCGTGAACGTGAAACTATTATCATGGAAGCTATTTTAAAACACCACACTGATTTTGAAACAAGCACTATTAATCCCATAAAACCTTTGCGGGGTATTCCTCTTGACAAAAAAGCCACTCTCGAAGGTGGTGATCTTCAGGTGATCCGCGAAGATATCTATGTCATAGGGACAGGAATCAGAACAAGTACACAGGGAATTGATTTCATAATAGAAAATATAAAAAGTCAAAAAAAAGATGCCCATCATATTATTGTACAGGAGCTTCCGTCCACCCCGGAATCATTTATTCATCTGGATATGGTATTTACATGCATTGATGTGGATACATGCATAGTATATGAACCTGTAATACACCGGTTGAGTCCTTACCGTACCATTTATATTCTTATAGAAAATGGAAAAGTGATAATAAAAGAACGGGCAAATATCCCTGAAGCTCTTAAAAAACTGGGAATCGATCTAAAGCCTTTAAGGTGCGGTGGAAAAAATGATCCATGGATACAAGAACGGGAGCAATGGCACAGCGGTGCAAATTTTCTTGCATTATCACCTGGAAAAATTATTGGCTACGAAAGAAATATGTATACTCTGGAAGAATTAAATAATAACGGGTATGAAATTCAAAAAGCTTCAGAAATTATTACGGGTAAGGCATCTGTCGACGATCATAAAAAATGCGTTATCACAATGGCAGGCTCTGAACTAGCTCGCGGAGGAGGTGGAGCACGTTGTATGACCATGCCCGTAAAAAGAAAAAAAGTAAACTGGTAAATAATAAGAAATGCAAAAATTGCATATCAGCGAATTAAACCGACTGACAAACGAAGAATATAAAAAAAGAAAGAAGATACCGTTGGTGTTGGTATTGGACAACATTCGCAGTTGTTATAATATTGGTTCTGTCTTTCGTACATCCGATGCCCTTCTTGTTAATATGATCTATCTATGCGGGATTACGGCTACACCTCCCGATAAAGAGATTCACAAAACAGCGTTGGATGCCGAAAAATCAGTAGATTGGAAATATCTGGAAAAAACTGAAGATGCCATGACCGAATTACGGTCGGCCGGATATAAAATCTTTGCTGTTGAACAGGTAAAAAACAGCATTCCCCTCACCTCTTTCCAGCCAGCAGAAAAGACTGCTCTTGTATTCGGACATGAGGTAAAAGGCATACAGCAAAAGATTATCGATTTATGCGATGGCGCAATCGAAATACCGCAGTATGGAACAAAACATTCATTTAATATTTCGGTATGCGCCGGCATTGTCTTATGGGATATCTTTCAAAAATTAAAAAATCCTTTATAACAATTACCAAATAATCTCTAAACACATGCCGGAAGAATTCATTCATTACATATGGGAAAATAGGCTTTTCTTTATAGAAAATCTTAAAACCACTGATGGAGAACCACTGGAAATAATTGATGTTGGGAAAAGAAATCGTGACTCAGGACCTGATTTTTTTAATGCCAAAATAAATATCAACAATATTCTATGGATTGGCAATGTAGAGATTCATAAAAAGGCTTCCGACTGGAAAAAGCATAAACACATTAGCGACAAAGCATACGACAATGTTATATTACATGTTGTTGAAGAAAATGATATGCAAATTTACCGTAATAACGGCACCCAAATCGCAACACTGATAATGGACTGGCCGGATCATTATAATAACAACTACTTGCGACTCATAAAATCAAGAACATGGATACCCTGCCAGGATCAGTTTCACCGTATTGACGCCATCTTTATGAAACTGTGCTATCACAGACTTATGATCGAAAGACTTCAGGACAAAACCTCCCAAATAAATAACATAATGAAAAAGAACCAGAATAACTGGAATGAAACTTTCTACCAGATACTGGCAAGAATGCTCGGATTTAAAATAAATTCAGTTCCATTTGAACTTCTGGCAAAATCGGTTCCTCTTAAAATACTCTTCAAACACAAAAAAAATCTTTTTCAACTGGAATCACTTCTATTCGGAGCTTCAGGTATGTTGGATGAAGAAATTACAGGCGATAATTACTATACTGAACTACGCAAAGAATTCAATTTTTTACGCAAAAAATACAAATTAAAACCAATAGGAAGTCATTTATGGAAGTTCATGCGGTTACACCCCGCAAACTTTCCTTCCATACGTATTTCTCAGTTGGCTGGTATAATTTATCATTCTGATGGACTGTTTTCAAAGATAATAACTATCGAAAATTTTAATGATCTGCAAAAACTGTTCAGGGTCAAGGCTTCTGATTACTGGAATTCACATTACAAATTTAATATTACTGTTCCTCATTCCTGTTCGAAAGTAATCGGAATCGCTTCCGTCAACATTATTATTATCAATGTGGTAATCCCATTTCTTTTCGTCTATGGAGAAGAGCAAAACCAGTTTCATTTGAGAGACCGTGCTTTAGATTTTCTTGAAAAACTGCCTCCGGAAAATAATTCGATTATCAGAAAATGGAGAAAACTAGGGGTGAATCCTCAATCCGCTTTTGAAACGCAAGCATTACTTCAGTTAAAAACAATATATTGCGAAAGAAAAAAATGCTTAAATTGCCAGATAGGAAACAAACTTATTAAATACAAATCTTAAATACTATATAACCTTTTTAAGTTTATATAGTAAATATTTCCGTTGCCAGATTAGCTTGTTCGGGATTTCCCAGTATATAAGCGGTGTCGCCTGGTAAAAATTTAGTTTTCAAAGTAGGATGTTCAATAATCTCGTCTCCCCTTTTAATAGCTAAAAGCGTGACTCCTGTCTTTTTTCTCAAATCTGTTTCTGCTAAGGTCTTCCCGTCGGCGAAAGAATTTTCTTCTACAACGACTGCTGAAATATAAACATTGGGAAATTCATCAATGATAGATGGTTTATTAATCATGTCTCTCTCTTTAAACTGTCCCAAATTCATAGTTCGTATTTCCGCCAGAATACGGTTAATTTTCTTTTGGGGATAGAGTCTTTTCATTAGGATTCTGGTAAAAAAGTCTATGGCAATTTCAAATTTTTCGGGAAATACCTGGTCTGCCCCAATATCATATAGCTGTTGCATATTTTCAATATAACTTGTCCTTGCTATTATGTAAGCACCGGAATTTATCTTTTTTACTTTATCAATTATCGCCATCGAAGGTATTATATCTCCAATGGAAACAACAACCACATCTGCTGCATCAACGTGTGCTTTAAGTAAAATTGGTTCATTAACAGCATCTCCATACACAACATTATCGCCGTTATTCATTTTTTCTTTGGCAATTATTGGATCAAAAACCACAGAGACATGTTTTATATTATAATGTTTTGCCATGATAGAAAGTTTCAGCGCGCAGAGATCCTTTCCTATGATAATAAGATGATTTTTAAAATGCGGAATTTCAACTTCTTTTAAAGGGAACAGTCCGTTTATCAAAAAGCCAGGTAGTGAAAATTTTAAAAATCGGTTGGCCAGTGGTAATGAAACATTCATTAAAAAAGGTGTCATAGCCATTGTAATTATTGCAACAGCCAAAAAAAGCTGGTAATTATATTCAGAAATAATTTTATAGCCAAAGCCCGCTTTTGCAAGGATAAAAGAAAATTCTCCAACCTGACTCAAAGCAAAACCTATAATAACAATACCCCTGAAAGTATGTCCTACAATAAAACCTGTTAAAGAAGCAATTAAAAATTTAAAAAAAATCACTATGACTACAGTACCAATAACAATAAGTAAGTTTCCCTCAACAAATTTAAGATTAAGCAGCATACCAATTGACACAAAGAAAAAACTGGAAAATGTATCTTTAAAAGGCATAAGATTTCCAAAAGCATTATGACTATATTCTGATTCAGAAATCATCAATCCTGCTAAGAAAGCGCCAAACGCAAGTGACATTCCAAGTTTATATGTAAGTAAGGCAATTGCAAAACAAATGAGGAAAATACTCATTGTGAATAACTCCTCATTCTTTGTCAAAGCTATTAAATGCAGCAATCTGGGTAAAAACCAACGGTTCCCGATAAATACTAATGCTATCACTGCAATCGACTTCAGTAAGAGCATCAGTAATTCGTTATTTATATCGACCGAAGTATTTCCAAGCATGTTTGTAAAGAGCAATAGGGGTACCAATAATAAATCCTGAAATATAAGGATACCCAAAACCGTTCTTCCATAATTGGATGATAACTCGGAACGTTCCTGTAATAATTTTAAGACCAGCGCTGAACTACTCAGGGCAACAAGAAAGCCAATAAATAAACTACCTGCCCAATCTACATGGAACATTAATGATATCAAGTAAAACGCTCCTGCAGTAAGAAAAACCTGTACCAATCCCCCAAAAAAAACTAACCTTCGTATTTTTAAAAGATGTTTTAATGAAAACTCCAGTCCAATAGTGAATAGCAGTAAAATGACGCCTATTTCAGCTAAAAGTTCAATATTATGTTCACCATGAACTAATCCTAATAGGTGTGGACCTGCAATTATTCCAGTCATTAAATAACCTAGTACAGTAGGTATTTTCAAACGCGTAAAAACCAAATTTACAAATATGGAAAGGGCAAATATTATAACAATATCGCGAAGAATTGTAAATTCCATTAATTATTTTTTTGAAATTATTCTTCAGGTTCCGGTTCAAATTTTTCAATAAAATCGGTAGAAAGTACTCTAAATTCTGTCCGCCGGTTTATTGCCGTAGCTATTTCCTGTTGTTCTTTAGTAAGATTCATAATAAACTCCTCGGTCAGTTCATCGTTTCTTTTAATAAAATCGTATTGTTCTGCCAGTTTACGCGTAACTGTTTTTGGCCATGTTTCCCCGTAACCTTTTGCTTGCAATCTCTGCGGACTTATTCCTTTTTCTATTAGATAATCGACCACACTTTGAGCTCTTTTTTGCGACAGGTCAAAGTTGAATTCATCACTGCCTACATGGTCTGTATGCGACATAATTTCAATAGTGATAGTCGGATTCAGCATTAAAATTGCCACAAGAGTATCAAGTGCTACTTTCGATTCAGGCAACAAATCCCATTTGCCAAATTCATAATTAATATTCTCAAGTTTAATGGGAGCATCCGTAGGGGTAAGATAAAATTCAAACCTGAAATCCTTGCTTTCTTCCAATCCTATAGTACTTGCCGACCCTTTATCACGCAGATAGCCATCTTTAAATGCAGCAAAAATGTATTCAGTTTCAGGCTGCAGTTTAAGCTGGAATTTACCCTCACGTGCTCTCATCCGAAGATTAGTACCATCAGTACCTATTATCCTTACTGTTACCCCGTCAATTTTCGTTCCCGTTTCCTTATCGTAAACTTCTCCTTCAGCCCTGTATATTTTGGGAGGTACCTCGAACTGGTAAAGGTCATCTCCCCTGGAGCCTTTTCTATTTGAAGAGAACATACCTCTATTTTCACCTTCAACATAAGCAATTCCAAAATCATCGGATGGGGAATTAACAGGGTATCCCATATTTTCCACCGTCCAACTTCCATCTTCACTTTCTACAGCCTTGAATATATCAAATCCACCCATACCGATATGATAATTTGAAGAAAAATATAATTCACCGTTATCCCTTACATATGGAAACATTTCATCTCCGGGAGTATTAATCTGTTCTCCCATATTAACAGGCTTTCCATAATCGCTTCCCTCTTTCACGGATTTCCATATGTCTTTACCACCCTCACCCCCAGGCATGTCAGAAACAAAATAAAGTACAGATCCGTCAGGACTTAAGGCAGGATGCGCGGCTATCAGACTATCACCCGCTACCGGTAATCTTATAGGTTCCGACCATGAACCGCGCGATCCGGACGAAGAATAGAGTTCGGCTCCCAATGCACGGGACTTATCATAACGGCAACGTGTAAATATCATTTGGTCTCCCGTAGAAGACAATGATGCTGCACCTTCTTCCTCGCCGGTATTTATTATCAGAAATTCTTCAAGCAATTGCGGTTGCTCCCATTTCTGGCGCTGCACACTAAAAGTTGCCCTGAAAAGATCAGCATAATTCTGACCGGTGATCATGCTTCCCTTTTTGCCTGTTGCAGCCTTCCGTGTAGATGTAAAAATCACTTCATTGTCGCGTCCCCCGACAAAAACAGGACAAAAATCACTTTCCCTCGAATTAATTTCTTTAATGGGATTAATTATATGCCTGGTAGGATTAGCAATCCATTCCTGGGTTTTCTGAATAGCCTCTAAACCTGCAAGAGCCCTGTCGTCTCCGGGAACTGAATCCAGAAAAGCCCTGTAATTTTCAATGGCTCCTTCATAATCCTGCGAATTGCGTTGCATTTCTGCAAGATTAAGTATTGCTAAGGGATCAGAAAAACCGCGGCGGATAGCATTACGATAATAAAGTGCCGAGCGTTCATAATCGCCAATATGACGATAACACTCAGCTATAGAATAAGCATATTCCCTTCTTTTCAACCGGTCTTTCTCCTTCCTGCTGGCTTTACGGTATTTCTCAATAGCTTTGTAATATTCGCCTATCTGATGGGATAAAATAGCATCCCTTCCCAGTCTGCCGGCACCACAGGAAAAAAAACTCACTGCAATAATTAAAAAAACAATTGATTTGATGTGCTTATTAATTTTAATTACCATAATACTTAAAGAAGGCAAAAATATATTTTTTCTGCAATTAAATATTAACGGCATTATGGAAATTTAAGTATAAAACAAGCATGTTCTTTTTTAATCAAAAAAACAACACGAAAATGTATGATTAAAAAATAATATGTGAAAGGGAATAACGAACAATTATATATATTTTCAATTTTATAATTAGCTCATTTTAAATAATTACAAAATTATAAACGTATAAAAAAAGTTTAAAAAGAAATACACCCTAAAAGTAAATAGGTTTCAATAATTACCCTTAGGTTACATTAAGACCATAAGGTTTTTTATTTACCATTATGGTAAAGTTATATTACCTTACAAAAAGCAGTTCGCGATATTTTGGTAACGGCCACAACTCATTATCAACGATAAGCTCAAGTTTATCAATATGATAACGCACCTTGTCAAGATACGGAAACACTTCTTTCTGGTAAGCATAAGCCTTTTCAACAACATTTTCGATTGAATTAGCCTTTTTGCGGGCTTCTGTTAACTCTTTACGTTTGGCTTTAATGGCCGATATATGGGCGCCGACTTCTCTTATGAGTTCTAATCTGGCCCCGGCCAGTTTATTATATTCTTTTTCCGGGAAAAGTTTTTTCAAGTTAGAAACATTCTCCAGCAAAGTAGTCTGATATTGAACTGCAGTGGGAACAATATGATTTATGGCAAGGTCACCTAAAACTCTTGCTTCAATCTGAACTTTCATTATAAATTTTTCATATTCCACTTCAACTCTGCCATAGAGTTCCGATTCAGAAAAAACACCGAGTTTCTCAAAAATCTTTTTAGATTCAGGACGCAAATAAGCTGAGAGTGCCTCCGGTACACTGTTCACATTTGTCAATCCCCGCCTCTCAGCCTCCCTAATCCATTCTTCACTATAGCCATCACCATTAAAACGAATTGGTTTCGACTCAACAATCAATTTTTTAAGCACATGGAAAATCGCTTCATCTTTTTTTGTTCCTTTTTCAGTTAAACTGTCAACTTCGGATGCAAATTTATTCAACTGATTAGCTACAACTGTATTTAAAACAATAAGCGCTGAAGCATTATTTGCAGAAGATCCGACAGCACGATATTCAAATCGGTTACCTGTAAAGGCAAACGGAGAAGTGCGATTCCTGTCGGTATTATCAAGTATAATTTCTGGAATTCGTCCAATATCCAGTTTCAATGCCGTCTTTTCATCAGGTGTCATTTTTTGATCAGTTACCGCCTCTTCCATCAAATCAAGCATATTGGTAACTTCTGTTCCCAAAAAAACAGAGATTATTGACGGAGGTGCTTCATTTGCACCCAATCTATGCTGATTACCAACATTATATATACTTGCTCTCAACAAATCCTGATGATCATAAACAGCTTTTAGCGTATTGATTAAAAATGTAAGGAACTGTAAGTTCGACTTAGGATTCCTTCCGGGAGAAAAAAGATTAACACCTGTATCGGTTGAAAGAGACCAGTTATTATGTTTTCCTGAACCATTTATGCCTGCAAAAGGCTTTTCATGAAAAAGTATTCGGAAATTATGCCTTCTGGCAATTTTCTGCATAATATCCATAATAAGCTGATTATGGTCGTTAGCCAAATTAGCCTCCTCAAAAATGGGAGCTATCTCAAACTGATTAGGAGCCACCTCGTTATGTCTTGTTTTAACAGGAATGCCTAATTTATAAGCTTCATTTTCCACATCTTGCATATAACGATTCACACGGGTAGGTATTGAAGAGAAATAATGATCATCAAGCTGCTGATCTTTTGATGAAGCATGCCCCATGAGAGTCCTGCCCGTCAGAACAAGATCCGGTCTGGCCATATACATTGCTTCATCAACAAGGAAATATTCCTGCTCCCAGCCAAGATTAGCCCTAACAGAAGAGACATTTTTATCAAAATACCGGCAAACATTTGTTGCTGCCTTATCAATAACATTTAGCGCTCTTAGCAATGGAGTCTTATAATCAAGTGCCTCGCCATTATATGAAATAAAAACAGTAGGGATTGTAAGTGTTGTTTCACTTATAAATGCAGGCGAAGTCGGATCCCATGCTGTATATCCCCTTGCCTCAAAAGTTTGCCTTATGCCTCCGCTGGGAAAAGATGAAGCATCAGGCTCCTGTTGTACAAGAAGTTCCCCGGAAAAAGCCTCCAATACTTTTCCATCAGTGCTGTGAGTAATAAAAGCATCATGTTTTTCCGCCGTAGCATCAGTAAGAGGATGAAACCAGTGGGTATAATGGGTTGCGCCACTTTCAAGCGCCCATGATCTCATTCCCTGAGCAACCTGGTCAGCCATTTTCCTGTCGATGGTCTTATTTTTATTGATCGCATCCATCACTGCCTGATAGGCTTCTTTGGATAGATATTTTTTCATTTTTGAATGACCAAATACTAACCTTCCGAAATAATCTGAAACCAAATTAGACTCCCGTACAAACTCTTTAGGAGCACGATGGAGAACCTCTTCCAATGCTTGTAATCTGAATTTTGCCATCTTGATGATATTTTTTAGTTACTAATACACAAAAATAAATATTATTCAAATATAATATATTTTTTAAGGTATGTTTATTATTTTTTTGATAATTTTTTAATATTACCCTTATAATACGATGATATATAATAAGCAAAAATTATTATGTTAATTTAAACTCTCTACTTTCTGAATTTGCAAGAAAAACAAAATACCTTTGCTTTATTGACTTATTAGTCCCTCATTATCTGGCAATATAGCCCCAAGAAAAATAACTTGAGAAAAAAATTACATAAGAAACTTTTCGAAGCAGGGTCAATGTTTTATTTAAAAACATGTTCGTTTCATTACAGATTAATTAAGTTATTCCATAATCTTTAATGTAATTATTTTATTTTTGTTCTATTTAAAAAGCAAATGGAAACAACAAGGCATAATTTTATCAAAACAAGCGGAGCGTTATTAGCAGGAAGTGTTATAACTACACCCTTATTACACGCAGAATATAATGCAAAAATACCAGCAGAAGTGAATAGTTATTTAAACCATTTTGAGGTTACAACTAATATGCTGCAAAAAATTATAGCAGCAGCAGATGATCATTCGTTATTCAAAAGATTTTCACTAAGTGCCCTAAGGGTAATCTTCTTATGAGTATCCGGCACTAAGACTGAAATATTGTAACGACTACCACCATAAGATATCATGCGGATTGGAATCCCGTCAAGGGCATTAAACACCCTGGATGCAAATCCCCTTTCTTCTCCTATAATATCACCGACAATACAGATAATTGTCATTTTGTGATCTATCTCAACAGTGCCGAATTTATCCAGTTCACGATGAATTTTATTAAGGTTTTCTGTATTGTCTATAGTAAGAGACAAAGCAACCTCAGATGTGGATATCATATCAATGGGGGTCTTATATTTCTCGAAAACCTTAAACACACTTTTCAAAAATCCATAAGCCATCAACATGCGATCAGAACGTATCTTAACTGCTGTTATCCCATCTTTGGCAGCAACCGCCTTGATCCCTTTTCCTGTAGTTTCGGACGTTATCAGAGTACCTTGGTCGCACGGATTTAGTGTATTCTTTAAACGAACAGGGATATCATGTATTCGAGCAGGAAAGATAGTCATAGGGTGAAGTATTTTCGCTCCGAAATATGCCAACTCCGCTGCTTCAAAGAATGACAGCCGGTCAATTTTTATTGTATTTTCAACATAACGGGGATCATTATTATGAAATCCGTCAATATCCGTCCATATCTGAATTTCATCAACATCAAGAGAAGCACCAATGAGTGTAGCAGTATAGTCACTTCCACCTCTTTGTAAATTGTCAACTTCACCTTTTGCATTAAGGCAAATATATCCCTGAGTAATATAATAACAAGCTTCACCGACATCATGTAAAACCTGTGTGATATGTTTTTTAATAAACTGCGTGTCAGCCATTTTATCCTCATCAATCCTCATAAAATCTAGTGCCGGCAATATTTTGGCATCGTAACCATTCTCCTGCATCAATAATCTAAAAAGTTGAGTGGAAATAATTTCCCCCTTGGAGAGAATAGTATTTTCCGCCTGAAACGTAAACCGTCCTGATGTGAATGATTTAATATCATCAAAAACGGACTTTATTATATTAAGTCCACTAATTTTATTTTCTTCGTCATTAAAAAGTTCTGCAATGACTTTTTTGTAGCCTGATTCCAATTCTTTTATCAGTATTTCTGCAGTCTCCCTGTTCTTTTGCCGTAGATAATTTGATATTTCTACAAGTATATTAGTAGTTCCAGACATAGCGGAGAGCACTATTATTTTTTGTTCTCCGTCAGCAACTATTTTCATCACTGATCTCATATTTTCAGGAGAACCAACGGATGTGCCGCCAAACTTTAATACTTTCATATTTTTAGAATTTTTCAATAAAAAAATCAACTAAATCTTTACCTGATTTATCAATTATGCCTATTTCTGGAGCATAAACCACTGCTTCAAGTCCTACCTTCTCGGCTCTTTCCTTGATCGCTCTAGCATGTAAAGGATGGTGGTTTAATTCATCCATATCAAGAGGTATACCTCCCTTATGTTTATTGTACACAAATACCGGAGGATCATTCTTGTCCATTTTACTCAGAAAATCAAGCTCCCTGCGGATTTGCCTCTGATCGTAAAGATTAATACCATCCTTATATTTCAATCCGAAAGCAAGAGCAATCGACTTAAGTTGTTCAGGAGTTTTTGTCATTGGAACTCCCAATATATCACTCCATTGAAGAATATCATAAGTAGACTGGGTAGCAAAAGCTCCGGCACAAGTCAACCTCGTGGATTCACGCAAAACCGGGTCTTCATTTTGCAGATCAGCCATATCATCGCTAAAAGCCAGCCAGAGGGCAGTTCCTGCTCCTGCAGAACCACCTGAACACGCAATGCGGTTTTTATCTATATTATATTTCCCTGCATGACAACGAATATACTGAAGACACCTTTTCGCGTCTTTCAGGCTTGCCATAATACCATATGGCGCCTCCGTCATAAAACGGTAATTAATAGTAGCAACCGAAATGCCGGCTTTCAGAAAACGTATAATATCTTCCGATTCATAATATTTCGATTTATCCCCCCCTGTAAATCCTCCCCCGTGAATATATATTACCAACGGGGTAGATTCAGAAGATTCCGAAAGCCAAATATCAAAAGTGTTGCGTTTATGATATCCGTATCTCTCGTCCTCATAGTCGGCCCTCCTGCCATTAAGATTTACAGCTTCCTTTTTATCCGGATTTATATTTTTTACATCCAAAATATTCGTATTCCGTATGATTAATTAAATAAAAAACTTAATACTATCGTGAATTATAAACTTCCTTATCTTGATCAGGCAATTTGTTTTTCAGTCCAATAAAAACAGGAGCAAAAATAAAATATATTGAAAAAACAAAAAAATCAAAATATTCCATAAATAGAATGTTGCTCTGAATTGAAATAAATTGTTGAGTAAATATTAAACCCTTCCTTATCAGTATAAAGTTTCCTTTCAACATAAAGGACCGGACTTCCTTTGTTAATTTGCAGCAACATCCTTATTTTTTTTTCAGGTATAATTGCGCTTAGTTTTTGCTCACCCCCTACGATTTTGAGATGGTAATGTTTACGCAACATCTCAAATAAGGATTTATTTTCAAATGATCTTCTTGTAAAATACGGAAGGTCAAAATTTGGTAAATGATTAATATCATAAAAAACAGGCTTATTTTCAACAAAACGAAGCCTTTCCATATAAATACAACCAGCTTTTTTTTCAGTCTCAGAAAGTTCAAAGGCAAAATTGTTAGGCCATTTCTTAATCTTAGGCTTCTGAAGAATATCTGTTTTAAGGTATCGGAAACCTATAGCAGAAGCTGTACCTGCAACTGAAAGAATACCAATATTCTGAGGCGGCTTCCTGACTATGCTGCCCTTACCCTGCTTCTTCATTATAAATCCGTCCTTTACAAGGGAATCCAAAGCATGACGAACAGTTGGCCTTGCCATGCTATGTATAGCACACAGACTATTTTCCGAGGGCAATAGACTACCTTCTTCATAAACTCCTGTGAGTATCTGTTTACGAAGTAATTCGTATAACCGACGGTATTGTGGTATTTTTCTCATAACAGCCAAAGTTAAAAAACTTTTAAATAATATTACACAACTTGTAAATACAAGTTATTAATTTTAAATTTACCGTCTAAAATTAAATGCCCGAAAAATAAGCATAATATCAAATTAAGAATGCCCGCATCTTATTACCAAGATGTTCTGAATAATAAATTTTGGTCATGGAATGAATATCCGGCGTGGTAACAAAAAATTAAAAATCAGAATAAAAATATTTATAATAATAAGTTTAACAAAAAAAGATAAAATATGGCAACACCTGTAATAATGCCCAGACAGGGACAATCAGTTGAATCCTGTGTTATGGGACAGTGGTATAAATCGGTTGGAGATGAAGTAAAAAAGGGGGATTTACTTTTTTCCTATGAAACCGATAAAGCCTCTTTTGAAGAGGAATCGAAAAATGATGGCATCTTACTGTCAATTTTCTTCGAAGAAGGAGACGAAGTGCCGGTTCTGACTAATGTTGCAGTTATAGGAGAAAAGGGTGAACCGGTTGAAGAATTTGATCCGAAAGCTGAAAAAACGGTTGAGACAGGGAAGGTTGCCGAAACAAAAAAGAGTAAAGAAGAAACCTCTGAAAAAGTTTCCAAAATAATTGAATTTGATATAGATAGTTCATCCCCGGAAAGCCGCATAAAAATATCACC
Source organism: uncultured Prolixibacteraceae bacterium (assembly GCA_964611525.1). Taxonomy (GTDB): domain Bacteria; phylum Bacteroidota; class Bacteroidia; order Bacteroidales; family Prolixibacteraceae; genus JAAYJR01. The sequence goes on along the minus strand of CAZTAL010000153.1, from coordinate 13,674 downwards.
ACTCGCAAAAAATATGGCAAAAAAACTTGGAATCGAAATTAAATCATTAAAAGGTTCCGGTCCGGGAGGAAGAATCATAGCCCGCGACATTGAAGCAGCCTCAAAAGCCACAAAAAAAGAAACTGCACCTTCTCCCCAACCTCAACCTGAAGTTAAACAGATTGCCCCCAAAGCTGAAGTTATTCAAACAGGTGACGATTTCGAAATAAAATCTATTCCCAACATAAGGAAACTGATTGCTTCGGCAATGTATGAATCGCTGAAGAATTCGGCGCAACTCACTCATCATATGTGTGCCGATGCGAGGAAAATTTTAAATTTACGCAAAAAATATAAAAATGATTATGCAGAAGGTCTGATCTCCCAGAATGTCACTATCAATGACATGGTTTGTTTTGCTGTTGTCCGGGCACTCAAAAAATTCCCTGCAGTAAATACTCATTATATGGGTGATAATATTAAATGGTTTAAAAAGGTTCATCTCGGACTGGCAGTAGATACTGAACGCGGACTAATGGTGCCTGCCCTGAAAAATGCCGATGACCTGTCGGTAACCGGATTATCTTATCAGTTAATGCAACTTGCGGCCCAATGCCGCAAAGGCAGTATTAATCCAGATATGCTTAGTCCCGAAGCAGCCTCCTTTACAGTCTCAAATTTGGGGAATTACGGAGTGGAAATGTTTACTCCAATTATCAATTTGCCTCAAACTGCTATCCTGGGAGTTTGTAATATTGTTCCACAACCAAAAGAAATTGAGGACGGCGTTTATGGTTTTGTTCCCATGATCGGACTGTCGCTCACCTATAATCACCAGGCACTTGATGGTGGTGAAGCAACACGCTTTTTAGCAGAAGTCAAAAACCAGATAGAAAACCTGACACTGTAAAACTTAAAATATTTACACTAATTTTTAAATCTATTAGCAATGCCAAAAAATCAATTTATAAATCCTTCAAAGGTACGTAAATCAGGACAAATCGATTTTCAACCTATTCCCGTAAATCAATATAATAAATCAATAGAAGAGGAAAAGAAAAATTTTTCCAAAGATGAATTTCTTAAGATATATCATGACATGGTTGTTATTCGTGAGTTTGAAACCATGCTTAATCTCATAAAAACCCGGGGAGAATACAACGGAATACCATATCACCATCCGGGACCAGCACATCTTTCTATCGGACAGGAAGCAGCTGCAGTAGGTATGGCTTATACTTTGGATACAGAAGACTTTATATTTGGCTCTCACCGCAGTCATGGCGAAATACTTGCAAAAGGGTTATCGGCCATTGATAAGCTTGACGACAAGAGCTTGCAAAAAATAATGGATAGCCACTTTGACGGCAGAACTTTGGCACCTGTCAAATCCGGTCACAAGGGAACTACAAAAGAATTGGCAATAAAATTTCTTGTTTACGGAACCCTGTCGGAAATTTTTGCACGGGAAACAGGCTTCAACAAAGGGCTCGGAGGATCAATGCATGCTTTTTTTACTCCTTTCGGCGTATATCCCAATAATGCTATTGTAGGCGGATCAGGAGATATTGCCGTTGGAGCAGCGTTGTTCAAAAAGGTAAATCGTAAAAAAGGCATTGTAGTTGCCAATATCGGAGATGCTGCAATAGGCTGCGGCCCTGTATGGGAAGGACTTACATTTGCCACGATGGCTCAATATACCAAATTGTGGGAAGGAGACATGAAAGGAGGATTGCCTCTTATTGTAAATATAGTTAACAACCAGTACGGCATGGGCGGACAAACTTCGGGCGAAACTATGGGATATGATATTGCAGCGAGAATTGGAGCGGGATTAAATACTGATCAAATGCATGCCGAAAGAGTAGACGGATATAATCCTCTTGCTGTTATTGATGCATACCGCAGGAAAAAGAAAATTATTAAAGATAAAAAAGGTCCTGTATTGCTCGATGTGCTGACTTACCGTTTTAGCGGCCATTCACCTTCAGATGCATCTTCATATCGCACAAAAGAGGAAATTGAAGCATGGGAAGAACAAGATTCGATAATCTGGTTTGGCAATGAACTCGTAAAAACAGAAATTGCTACTAAAGCAGAACTCGAAGAGATAAAGACAAAAACCAAAGACCTCATTTCCAATTCAATGAAACTTGCTATCGACGACGAGGTCTCACCACACATGAATATGGATAAATATCCTAATCTTATTGGAGAAATGATGCTCAGCAACCAGTCGTTAGAAAAGATGGAAGACCGTGAGCCGGAAGTTAACCTTCCGATAGATGAAAATCCCAGGATCCGGCAGATCAGTAAAAAGGAAAGATTTATGTTCGATGAAAATGGGAAACCATTCTCAAAAATAAAAACATATGCATTACGTGATGGATTATTTGAAGCAATAATTGACAGGTTTTACAAAGACCCGACACTTATTGCTTACGGTGAGGAAAATCGCGACTGGGGTGGAGCATTTGCTGTTTACAGGGGGCTGACTGAAGCATTGCCATACCACAGACTGTTCAATGCACCTATATCTGAAGGAGCTATAGTTGGAGTAGCTATAGGATATGCTATGTGTGGCGGCAGGGCATTACCGGAAATTATGTACTGTGATTTTCTGGGTCGCGCCGGTGATGAAGTATTTAACCAGTTACCAAAATGGCAGGCTATGAGTGGAAATGTGCTAAAAATGCCTGTTGTATTACGTGTTTCAGTTGGATCTAAATACGGGGCACAGCATTCGCAGGACTGGACTGCACTACCTGCTCATGTTCCCGGACTTAAAGTAGTATTTCCGGCAACACCTTATGATGCTAAAGGATTAATGAATGCTGCACTCCAGGGAACCGATCCCGTTATATTCTTTGAAAGTCAACGAATATATGATATAGGAGAAATGTTTCGTAAAGAAGGAGTGCCGGAAGAATACTACGAGATACCATTAGGTGAACCTGATGTAAAGATAGAGGGAGACGATGTCACCATCTTATCTATTGGAGCTACTCTTTATCGTGTTCTCGACGCAGTAAAAATTCTCAAAGAAAAATATAATTTATCTGCAGAAGTCATAGATGCCCGCTCACTGGTACCGTTCAATTATGACAAAGTGATTGAATCAATTAAAAAAACAGGGAAAATAGTGATTACCGGAGATGCCCCTGCCCGCTGTTCTTTCCTGCGTGATTTGGCATCAAACATTACTGAACTGGCTTTTGATTACCTTGATGCACCGCCTGTTGTGGTTGGCTCGCGCAACTGGATCACACCGGCTCATGAACTGGAAGATTATTTCTTTCCACAGCCGGAATGGATCGTCGATGCTATCCATCATAAAATCCTTCCCCTAAAAAATCATAAACCAAAAAACGATTTTTCAGATGAAGAGCAGATGGACAGAAATGCAAGAGGGATATAAAAATATCCTTAGAAGAGTAACTATTCTGCAAAAAAATACCCTTAGGGTGTCTGCCCTAAGGGTATTTTTTCTATTAACACTACTACCGGTTTAAAATTTCAAACAATGGACTGAAACCCAACCCTTTAAATATATCTTTTACCCCGGCATTAATGCCGGGGCTAAACAAAATTTTTAGCCCAATAACCAATTTGTTACCCGGACAGTCAGTTATAATAAATAACAAATTACACGTTTTCTGGTACTACATATGGTTTCCGGTAATCACGTGTTAACATCATGTCAGCTTCCGGATCATTTGCGAATTTTTCATATTCACCCATAAATTTCAATTCTCTTTTAAGGCGATAAGAAATATTGGCAAGCAAAGGAAGAGCAGTGGAATAGAATCCTTCCCTTATGTCACAATGCAAATCATAATCACTATCAGAACGGACAGAGTCAATAAAATTGGCATAATGTTCTGCCCCACCCGGAGCAGCGAGATAAGTAGGATCTACAGGTTCGTCTTTTGATTCCGATGATTTGGCAAATGGCTTATCTTCTCTTCTGCGAAAGGCTTTCCATGTACTCCCGTTTAATTCCAGATACCCCTCGGTACCATAAAACATATTACCAATTTTGATATCCAAACTTGATTCTGCATTAGTATAACGCCCACGGGTTTCAAACTCCAGCATCTTTCCGTCCTCGTAAGTAAATAAAGAAGTTTGGGTATTGGGAGTTTCCTGTGAACACTCATCCGGACTTATACCATAGATGCCACCTCCCGAAAAAATTGTAACAGGATGTTCCTTTTTATTAAGCCCCCAACGGGCAATATCAAACTGATGAGGCCCCTGGTTTCCTGTGTCTCCGTTACCTGTATCCCAATGCCAATGCCAGTTATAATGTCCTTTCTTTTCATTGTAAGGTCTCCATTTGGCTGGTCCCAGCCACATATCATAATGTAATGATTCGGGAGGCATAGTGTCAGGAGTGATTCCAAATGAATCACGAGGCTTATAGCAAAGACCTTTCGCCATGTAAACATCACCAATACCGCCATCATGAAGGAACTTCATGGCTTCCATAACATTCCTTATAGAACGGTTCTGGAACCCTACCTGCACACGCTTGTTATATTTCCTCCCGGCCTCAATCATTTTTCTTCCTTCAAAAATATTATGACTGCAAGGTTTCTCAACATAAACATGCTTACCTGCCTGACAAGCCCATATTGTTGCTAAGGCATGCCAGTGGTTCGGAGTAGCAATAGAAACAGCATCGATTTCCTTATCATCGAACACTTCACGCATGTCCCACACAGTCAAAGGTCTTGTTCCAATAGCATCCACAACCTTTTTAGAACGATCTGCAAAAAATTGTTCATCGACATCGCATAATGTTTTCAGAAAAACATTTCTGTTATCTTTCAATGAGCACCATTTACCAATATGTCCGTTACCTTGTCCCCGGATTCCAATAACAGCCATAGTAATTCTTTCATTTGCACCTATTACAGATGCATATGATTTAGCACTGAGACCCATTCCGCCAATGGCAATCCCGGCAGTGCCCACCAGGCTTTTCTTGATAAAATCTCTTCTCTGTGTCATATTATTTTATTTATTATTTAATTTAATATAGATTCCAAAGCTATAAAAATAATAATTTTAAAAATAACTAATGACTATTAAAGAAATTTTTTATAATCAGAGACCAACAAGTGCAAAGGTTTTTCATCTTCTTCGATGTCCGGGAATCTGCCAACAGGGTCATAAAAACGGTTATCCGTTGCATCGTCATTTACAGCGCTGACTTCCCCGACAAAAACCCTTCCTTTACCTTTTTCTCCATAAAAGCGGTGATAAATGCCCTGTTCCAGACAAATACTTTGTCCGGGCAATAAAACTATTTTTGAATGAGGGTTAAGTCTGTTAATTATCCCGTCAACTTTTACTTCAAATTCAGAATCGGAAAAATCTTCATTTTCATCGGAATCGCATAATTCAATAACCAGATTTCCACCGCCCCTGTTAATAATATCCTCCATCTTATCCCAATGGAAATGCATAGGTGTTTCCTGCTCTTCTTCAACTATCATAGCTTTCTCCGCATATTTCTTTTTGTCTTTCAGCGGATTCCCGTTCCTGAGTGTGAATAATACCAAACCACGATTATTAAAATCTCCACTCCCGAAGTCGGTAAGATCCCAACCCAGCATATTGTCAACTATCTCAGAACAACTTTCGTATTTTCCTTTCCATCTCTCAGGAGACCAAAAAGCCCATGGTGGAAGTTTAAAATTCATTTCATTAAAAAAATCTTTTGAGTCAAGGATTAATCGGTTTATTTCACTACGTTTCATTTATTAATAAATTTTTGTACACGTTTCCCTGTATAAATATTGCCCTCCGAATCAACAGCAACATTGTGAACCCACATGAATTGTCCGGCATACCGGCCAAGGCGGCCAAAATGTCCGAGTATTTTTAAAGTTTCACGTTCAAGTATCCGGACACACTGATTAGTGCCATCAGCAACATATATAAATCTCTGCCGGGGATCTGCGGAAAAATCCGTATCCCATGTTGAACCATATCCCCGGGGGTATCCTTAGCAACAAACTCTTCAAAAAGGAACTTGCCATCTTTTTGAAAAACCTGAATCCGGTTATTACCCCGGTCACAAACATAAACCAGTCCGTCTTCGGATATCCTGACCGAATGCACAACGCTAAAATGTTCAGGAGAAATATTGTTTGAGCTATAGGAATCTGATTCGACATCTTCCGGCTTGTTTCCGTAGACGCCCCAATGGCGTTTATATTCTCCTGTTTCTGCATCGAAAACTATAACCCGTTTATTCAAATAACCATCTGCAATATATACTTCATTATTTTCAAAAAGCTCCTTTTCAAAGGAATACGACTTATAGCCGGAATATAAAATTACAATTTCCATATTGTCTTTAACCTGCTGTCTAATTTGAACATAAATATTGAGTCAGTTCCGATTAATATATTTTGTCAATAAATTTCAGACGTGACATGCTTCTGGTTCATAGATTCAAATCCAAAGTACTTATTGCATAAAGTGGTAAATTTGTCAGCCAGTCTTCTTCCCTGAAATCAGACATTGACACTCTGAGAGCATTATCAGGATTATACTTTTGACAAAATGATTTCAGGCTTTTAGAACGCAAATTTTCTTCGGCCTTTACTTCTATGGGGATAACTTCACCGGCAATCTGAACTAAAAAATCGATTTCTGCAGCAGATTGCCCGGCCGACCAGTAGTTATACGGCAGGATAATTTATGGCTTTTAATTCTTGTAACACATACTGTTCCGTCATGGCGCCTTTAAATTCTTCAAAAATCCTGTTCCCCTCCAATATTGTTCTGGCCTCTATGTCAGATATTGCTCCCAAAAGTCCAACATCAACTAAAAACAATTTAAAGGCATTGTTATCCTCATAAGCTTTCAGTGGAATTCCAGGTTTACTTACACGGCTTACTTTATGAACCAATCCACAATCAATGAGCCATAACAAAGCCAATTCATAATCTTTAGCTCTTGATCCAGTTTTAACCGCTCCATAGATAAATTTTTTATTCTCTTTTGCCAGTTGAGCAGGTATTGAGTTCCATAACATATTAAGCCGAGGTACAATTTCAGGAGGAACATGTTTGGAAAAATCAAGTTCATAAGCTGATAAGATAGTTTTCTGAATCTCTCTCACTTTTAAATAATCATTTTGCTCTAGAAAGGAAGCCACTGCCTCAGGCATTCCTCCAAGAAAATAATATTGTCTGAGGAAATGAATGTATTTATTTCTAAATGTTTTGATCAACACCAATCATTATTTTTAAGTAACTCTAATAAAGATTCCTCTTTAAAAGCCTTTAAAAATTCCTGAAAATTCAACGGAAAAAGATTAAGGAAATCAACTTTACCCACCGGAAAGGAATTATTTCTGTGGAGTGCAACTCCCAATAGGGATCCTGCTGCAATTATATGATATTCAGGTGTATCTTCAAAAAAATATTTAAGGGAAGTTATAGCTCTTTCTGCCTCCTGTATTTCGTCAAAAATTATCAGTGTATTTTCAGGATTGATTTGAAGTGCATTTATTATCCGTTTAATATCAAAATCACCATAAAACAATGATTGTAAATATGTGGAACGTTCAAAATTAATATAAACCACTTGTTCGTACTCGTTTTCTCCAAACCTTTTAATCAACCAGGTTTTCCCAACCTGAAGGGCACCCCTTATAATTAATGGTTTACGATCCGGCTTTTTCCCCATTTGATCAGTTCCTGCATTGCAAATCTTTCCATTTCCATATATTTTTTCTCCCCACTTTTTGAAGAAGGCTCATAATTTGTTCAAATATACACTTTCCCCCTAAATTAATTGGGAAATATAACATATTTTCGTAGGAACTTATATCATTTGTAACATTTTTTCTAAAGAATTAGTGCAATAGGGACATTTTTTAAAAGAAATTAAATATCAAAAAATCAAAAAACATTCTTTCTTAATCCTTTATAATAAAAACTGCACTTCAGATAATTCCCTGCCAATTTGTTGAACCCCATTCAGGATACGTTTGGTTTGGGATGCAGACGGCTTTTTGGTCCCTTTGATATACTGAGACAAAAAACTTTGATTCATTCCTATGCGTTCAGAAAGTGCTTTTGCGTTAATTACACTTAAACCGTAAAAGGTTCGCGCATATTCCGGATAAACCATTTATTTGCTTCCGGATCATCAACTACCTCGCCTTTAGCCGGATCCCATGTAATTTTCCTGCCCGTACGTATGGCAATGTTAGACATATGACTTACACAATCGGACAAAATAGCTTCATCCAAAGGACAGGTCTCCGGTATTTTACCGGTTGCCACATCTACGAAATACTGTCCCATAGTATTTCCCTCACTTTTTATCCCACCATTTTCGTTTTTCGGGAAATCATTCAGTTTGGCGTCAATAGCAGGTATATCAGACTGGGCAGACGACCGGCTAAGAGATATCCAGCCTTTTGTTCCATAAAATGTTGTACCGTTGCCTTCTTTAATTCTCCTGTAATTGATAATTCCGCTTTCCACAGCAAGATCTCTATCGACAAAATGTAACTTTATACCGGAATCATATTCACAATTGACATCCCATGCTCTGATATTATTATATATGCCGGGAGGTTCCCAAAATTTACCGGTTCCTTCACAGGTGTATTTCCCGCTTAGTTTATCTTTAAGAGCCCATATCATAACATCAAGGGGATGAGCACCCCATCCTGCCAGGAAACCAATGCTGTAATCCCACTGAAACCAGGAAGCGTTATTGGTAACACGTTCCGGACAATAAGGATTTAACGGAGCAGGACCTGTCCACCGCTGGTAATCAAAACCATCCGGCACAGGTACTTCATTGCAGACCGGCGATTCAACAGGATTATAACCAGGAGCCCAGACCTCAATTTTTTCTATATCCCCTATCAACCCATCCTTTATCATGTCTATTCCCAGTTGCATATGACGCATTGTACGTTGCTGTGTTCCGTAATGGAATTTCACATTATTGGCTTTTAATTCCTTCTCAAGAATTTTATAATTCGGATAACTCAGTCCCAGCGGTTTGGCAATCATCATATGCTTACCTGCACGAGCTGCTTTTATTGCTGCCAGAAGATGCCAATGGTCGGGAGTTGTAATATGAACAGCATCAATATCATCCCGTTCCAGTATCTCTTCCATATCCAAATAATCTTTGCACCCGGGCGCTTTTACGCCGTTCTTTTTATAAGTATTAGTTATATAATCTGCCGATGCCCTTCGGCGCTGGCCAAAGGTATCGCAGGTTGCTACCGAATAAGAAGAACTGAGAGGAACAAAGTAATTTTTCAACTCAGACTGTCCCCTTGAGCCAAGGCCGATATGTCCGATAAGGATACGGTCATTTACACCCTTTGTACAGGACGAAATTATCGTGGGCAATAAAATGGTTCCAGACAAACTTACAGTAGTGTTTTTCAGAAAATTTCTCCTTGATAAATCTTTTTTATTCTTGTTCATGATGTAATTATGAATTTAGTCTAAAAAGGCGCTTCGCACCCTTTTTAGACAAATTAGTAAAATTTATTGAACTAATTTTCAATTATATACAAAAGATATAAAAATTTTATACTGAACTCAATTATTAATTAAATACGTTCATATATTTATTATACTCCCTATTGAGATTAATATGATTCGTTTTTCCATTTAAATGCAATATACGGTATTTTAGATGGATTTTTTCACCTTTTAACAGTACTAATGGTTTTTTATATAAATAAGCAGGACTGAAATAATAAAAAGGTATATCCTCTCTGACTACTGAATACCATGCAGCACCATTTCTGCGGGTATTGGGATCAATCATTATCTGGGAGCCGGTTTTCTTCCCGTCTAATCCCGTAAAGCCCATATAAAGCCAATCGCCTGTTTTTCCGTTGATATTTTTATTATCATTCCAAGGGGATATAAAATGTGAATTCATAAAATCCTGGTTAAACCGGATTGATAATCCTGCATAACCGCCCCATGATTTACCACCTGGTTGTCCTTCGATTGGTGTCCTTTCCATTTTTACCGTATCTGCAATCGCCTCAAAAATAAATTCATAATCCATCCAAACATTACAATTTTTTTGAGGTGGAGAAACTCTGACTTTACGGTATTCAGATAATACATTTTCTCTATTAACAGGATGATATACTATTTCCATTAATATTTCCGCTGAAAAATCAGAATTGGCACTTATTTCAATATCCTTGATTTCAGTAACCCCTTCTGATTTGTATGTCCCTTTTATATATTCCCAATAGTTCACTTCATTAATATATTTCCAGCAAAACCATTGTCCCAGATGCCATAAATGATCATCCGGACTAACACAAGTGATATTATTTCTTCCTATGTAAACCGGATGAAAGAAAGGTCTGCCATGTTTCGTATTAAAATTATACTGCCACAGGATATTTCCACCATCCACGAGGGAAAAGGTTGTATCTGTTCTTTGCCACAATAAATTTTGATAAGAATTAATGTTTTTCTTTATTTCCTGTGGAAGCGACTGGATTACCTCTCCGGTTGCCGCCCATTCTGTGCCTCTGCATATAATTGTTTTAAATCCGGTATTACGCATTGCACGTACATCATGACCTAAAATGAAATGAAATATTTTCCCCTTTCCGTATTCAGAAACCATAAGTGCCGGTTGTTTACAAAGACCTTTTTCTGAGATATCCTCATTTAGGGCACTTCCCAGAACTTCGAATTTATTATTCTGTCGAGTATTAACCCACAGTTCATCAAAAATAAAAAAATCTGACATTTCCCTTGTTATGGGATGAGATTTATTATCTATCATAACATGTGTCGCACTTCTTTTACCATGCCAGGTGCTGTCCATAATCCAGCTTCCGGTGCTTATTTCTTTAAACCCGGGCCATTCATAAAAAGCAGAAGTGGAGGAATGAAATGTTACAAATCCACCTCCCTCTTTAATAAAATTCAGCAAGGCATTTTCAGTTGCCTCCGGCCAGCGTATATTATTTTGCGGCCATGAATTCCAGTTACTGACAATTACATCAAATTTTTTTAAATCCGCCAACCTTAAAGTATCCGGTTTTTCCGTAATATCCACTAAAAACAGGCCTGATTCAGAAAAAATATTATTCAAAAAAGAAGTAGTACTCTTCCAATCATGATTATTACTTCCACTCCAGATTAATACTTTGATCGACTCATCACCGGAAAAAGTATTTGAATAGCAAGAAAAAGAAAATACACTATTTAATGCTAACGTGAATAAAAGAATTGAAAAAATTTTTATCATTAAATAAATATTTAGAGCAGGGAAGATAAATGCTTATAACTCCTTTCAGCCTGGTCTATTGTTCCGCACTCTACGCTGAACACTATCTCACGATCAACAGACCTTACAATATCTATTACCCGTTTATAATCAACAACACCATCTCCACATGCACATCCAACCGGAACTCCGGTTACTGTTCCACGTACTGAACTTTGCTCGATACTGATATCTTTTGCATGTAAATGAACCAAATCATGTTTTATGCTTTCCAGCCATTCATATATATCAGCTTTGCCTCCTATATATGCATTACCTGTATCAAAATTATAGCCGATTGCGGGAGAATCCACCAAATCAAAAATACTTTTTAGTCCCTCGGGCCATGTGCTGTATTGCTGATGTTGCTCAAGTCCTATTGAAACTCCATGCCGCTCTGCTACTTTGGAGGCTTCTGTTAAAGTATATTTCATCAGAGTATAATCCATTTCCTTTGAAGTCCATTCAGGTTTAGGCCCCTCATCTGTATTAACCACAGGAACACCCATAGCTGCTGCATACCGGATGGCCATTTTCAGATATTCAACACTTATTTCAGGTTTGCATAAAGGAGTATGTGATGAAAGACCGGAAATCTTAATTCCATGTTTATCACATACTTCTTTCATCCAAAGAGGATCATCAAACATTGAGACAGAATGAAAATACCTTGCTTCGCTAAGCAGTTCACGACCAAGATGCACCATCGGTTCAACATATTCGTAACCAATTTCTGCAGCTTTCTTGACTCCCCACTCAAAAGATTTATCCTCATGGCGAACATATTCCATGTTAACGCCTAACTTAATGTTATTTGCTTTCATACTTTTTGATTTTTTATTATTTGAAAATAATTGTTGCGGTTTTAATAATGCCCCTGATGTTCCTAATGCCGTTATCCCAATGAATCTTCTTCTATTTAAAATTTCTGCTTTCATAATGAAATAATTTTACATTAAACTGAATAATTTTTAATATGCTAACACTTAATATACTGAGGTATTTTAAAATTTATCAAAATTTCTGACGATTTATAGATTCAAATATAATTTGATCTTTTTAAATAAAATTTCGATTATTTACAATGAAAGATTTCTTAACTTTGTTTATATGAATTCAATAATTCCAAAATATTATGACCCAATAAAAAAACGCACATACAAAGCTGATTCATGTAAGCCTCTCCGACAAGCATGGGTAAGTAAGGAACTTGAATTGACTTCATTTGCAAGGGGAACTTATCCTGGACAAAAATTAAAAAGTGATGAACTTGAAGGAATAAAAAGTATTGGTTATTGGGATATTAATAAACTTCAAAATTGGGGATTAGAATGGCACACGAATGAAGGAATTGAAATTTGCTTTTTAGAAAACGGAAGTTTAGATTTTTTATTAGAAGACAACCTAATTAATATTCAAACAAATTATATAACAATTACGCGTCCGTGGATTATTCACAAAATTGGGAATCCAAATGTTAATTTGAGCAAACTATATTGGTTAATACTAGATGTAAACGTAAGACATCCCCATCAACAATGGGAATGGCCGGAATGGATTATACTTAACCAAAAAGATTTGGATGAATTAACCCTAAAATTACGGCAAAATGAAAAACCTGTATTGAAAGCAAACAAAGAATTTAGAAATTGTTTTATTGAAATAGGAAAAATTATCAAGCAGGGAAAAAAAAATAAATATGATTCCAGATTAAAAGTTCAAATAAATAACCTTTTTATTTTACTCCTTGATATTCTCAATGAAGAGAATATTATTCTTGATCAATCGTTGGTTGAAAGTAAACGTTCGGTTAAACTCTTTCTTCATTTGCTTGAATCTAAGATTGATGAATACTGGACAGTCTTTAAAATGGCTGAATACTGCCAATTAGGAGTAACCAGTTTTACCCACTACTGCAAAGAAATAACCAACTGTTCCCCCATGGAATACCTTAACCGATTGCGAATGCGGAAAGCGGCTAAACTACTTGTTGAAAATCCTTCGTTACAGGTAATTGATGTTGCATATATATGCGGATTTTCTTCCAATCAATATTTCAATTATGCTTTTAAGAAACATTTTAAAATTTCACCAAATAGTTTTCGAAAAAAGAAGCAATAGATTCATGTTTTTCCTATCTGTCCTCTTCGACAACTTCAAATCCCATTATGGTAGCCATATCTTTAAATTCCTCTCTGAAATCACCATAAAAAACTACCCGGTGCTGATTGAAAATTTCCCAGTTAACATTTTCCATCAGGGCTTTAGTATCAGTCTTAACAGCTATTTTGCTTCTGCAGTAAATATTATCAAAGTCCTCGAAAAGACTTCTGCCTGAAATAGTTTTGCCCGTGAAAATACTAATTTTCTTATCGTAAATACCCATT
>CAZTAL010000152.1:0-60421 GCA_964611525.1 uncultured Prolixibacteraceae bacterium | reverse complement strand
AATGTGTTTTATACCTTCTTCAATTTTTGATGATTCGATGTGGACGAATGGCGATGCTGCGCCAAGCATAACCATGTTTGATGCTCTGTGGGTTCCAATGTTTTTAGCAATTTTTTCTGCATTAATGGCTATAAAGTGGGGTTGTCTTTTTATTTCGTTCAAGATTTTATTTAAATCCGGATAATTGGGGATATTTAATAAAGGAGTTGTATTTGTTACAATGTATCCGGAGTCCGAAAGGTGAGGAAGATACCGCAGTGCTTCCATTGGTTCAACGGACAGGATAATATCTGCCCTGCCTTTAGGGATCAGATCGGAAGCAATTTCAGAATCTGATATACGCAAATGTGAAACAACCGCACCTCCCCGCTGACTCATGCCATGTGTTTCTGCCTGTTTCAAAAAAAGATTTTCATTCAGAGCGGCCTGTCCGAGTATCGAGGCAATCGTAAGTATTCCCTGACCGCCGACTCCTGCTAAGATAATATCTGTCTTCATCTGTTTGAATTAAAATTTTAAAAACCCGGGTTTTCTCCCGCCTCAATTGCATCATGCAAGCGAGGTGCTTCGTTTTCGACTTTTCCAGATATAATAAAATATGTTTGTTTCACCTTTATAAATTTTTCCTTGGTATAGAACTTTAAGATTTATTTTTCTTTCTTCTTTTGGATGCTGCCTGAATGCATTCACGTCTGAAGATGATAACTGAAACGCCTTTAAATTCCAGCTCTTCTTTAATTGTCCGAACCATAGAATCATGATTTTTAGGTAAAGGAATCAATACCTTTATGTGAGTCGCATCAACTCCTACACCTGCACAGATGGATTCAATCTTTCCAAAGGCTGAGGAATCCTGTCCGCCTGTCATGGATACCGATTCATTATCGGCAATAATCACAACAATATTTGCTTTATCATTAACAGCATCAAGCAGTCCGGTAATTCCGGAATGAGTAAAAGTGGAATCGCCAATGACGGCTACTGATGGTGATAAACCTGCATCTGACGCTCCTTTTGCCATGGTTATGGATGCCCCCATATCAACGCATGAATAAATACATTTATAAGGAGGAAGAGCTCCAAGGGTGTAACATCCGATATCGGAAAAAACCCTTTCCCCGGTGTATTTTCCCAGCGCTTCTTTTAAAGCTTTGAACATATCTTTGTGACCACAGCCCTGACAAAGAGCGGGGGGACGGCTAGCTACCATGACGGGTATCGCTGTCCCTGATAAAATCTTTTTGCCGACAGCGTTTGCCACAATATCCGGATTCAGTTCTCCATCACGGGGAAGAGCACCATTCAGTCTGCCTCTGATTAACATTTTTTTACTGAATAATCCCTTGACGGCTTCCTCGACAAACGGATATCCTTCCTCGAGAATAAGTATCTCATCGCAGTTATTTTCCATTTTTGCGATCAGACTTTCAGTTATAGGGTATTGCGATATCTTAAGGACAGGATAAGGACATTCTTCCCGAACAAAATTTTCAGTTAAATAATTATATCCAATTCCGCAGGCAATAATTCCCAGTTTGTTTTTTTTGCCGGGATTGAAAAAATTATATTTCGAATTATCAGTAAGCTGCTCTAGTAATTTTTGCTTTCCTAATAATATTTTATATCGCTTGCGGGCTATTGCAGGTAAAAGGATAAACCGGGTCGGATCTTCCGGTAATTGTAATTTGTTTTCCTTAGTGATTTCCCCGCGAATTATTCCGGTACGTGAATGTGCCAGACGTGTTGTAATACGCAACATAACCGGTAATCCTGTTTCCTCTGAAATTTGTAGCCCTTCACGAGTCATGTCATAGGCTTCCTGTTGATTGGATGGTTCCAATATGGGTATCATTGCAAATTTTCCGTAATACCTTGAGTCTTGTTCGTTTTGAGAAGAGTGCATAGACGGATCATCTGCTACTGTTATTACCAAACCGCCATTAATTCCTGTAATGGCAGAATTAATGAAAGCATCAGCAGCTACATTCAATCCCACGTGTTTCATACAAACTAATACTCTTTTACCTGCATATGACATTCCAAGAGCTGCTTCATAAGCTGTTTTTTCATTGGCTGACCATTTGCTTCGGATGCCTTTTTTTACTGCCAAATCATTATTCTGTATAAATTCGGTTATTTCAGTAGAGGGTGTTCCCGGATAAGCATATACTCCGGATATTCCTCCATCAATAGCCCCCTGTCCAATAGCTTCAACTCCTAACAGTAAATCCTTCTGCGTATTCATTAATATTAATACCTGATTTTTTTAATATGAAAGGCAAAAATATCAATTTGCAATTAAGCTGCAATTAATATATTGTATGTTCGGTAAATGATAACTTTTATTTTATAAAAATATTTGAACATTAGGCCAATTGACAATCAAAAAATATTAATATTTTAACTATATTTAGGTATTATATTTTTGTTTTTAAAAAATCATTTTATAATGGAAAAATCAAGAAGGAATTTTATTAAAAGATCGGCAATTGGCGCGACAGGATTAACATTCGGCGTGAATAGTCTGAAAGGTTCTGAAAATGCCGGCACTCTTGGCCTGAAGTCAGTAAATCCATATGCTGATAATGTTTACAGCCAGGTTGCAGGAATCATGCAACGCGAAGACTGGAGAGCCGTTAAGCCTGTCTTTGGTTTTGGTCCGGCTTCTAAATATGTGCCAAAGATCATGGCTGCCATTGTGCGTCGAAAAGACAATTATGGTATGTGGTGGCCTGGTGAAATTTATGACGGACAAGCGGCAATTGACAGGTACACACAGTTAGTTAAAGAAACAGCCAAAACTCTTGGTATGGAGTTAAAGATGAGGACTGATCCTATTTACAGTAATGAAGAAGCGGATGCATGGGTTGCTGAGGCACAGGATAAAAAACCGGATGGAATTATTTTATTGGTTCTTGATCGTCAAAAACATTCATGGCCAACAGCATATAAGGTGGCAGATACAGGTATTCCAAGCGTTATTTTTGCCCCGCTTGGTTGTGCATTTCATCAGAATACAGCTCCCTTAGCAGAAAAGCCCGGATGTGTTGTTTATTCGACCACTCTGGAGGACTCTGATCAGATGTTGTATGGTATGAAGATGTTGGAGGCAGGAACAAAGATGCACCACAGTCGTTGCATATCAATAAGTGGCGACAGTCATGGTGAATCAGTTTTGGGGGACACGGGAATAAAAGTACAGCATTTGCCATTGCAAAGATATATAGATGAAGTTAATAAAATACCTGCTAATGATGAGGTGATATCAATGACGCATGACCTGATGAGCCGCGCTCATCAATGTTTAGGGCCGACACAAGAGGATGTCCTTAACGGGGTAAAAGGCTATTTTGCTGCACGAAGAATACTTGAGCAGGAAAATGGTGATTCAATAACTCTGGGTGGCTGTGTAGACTTGGTTAAGTACCGGCCGTGCATAGCATGGGTAACACTGAGTGATGAGGGAATACCTTCTGCCTGTGAGAATGATTTAAATGCTATTGCATCAAAGACTATGGTACAGTATTTATTCAATCGTCCCGGATTCCAGCAAGACCCTGTTCCGGATACCGCAAACAGGGCTTTTATAGGAGCTCATTGTCAGTGTGCGACACGTTTGAATGGTTTCGATCAGCCTTCGGAACCTTTCAGTTTGTCTCATCACCATGGTAAAACAGATGCAACAGTCGTTCCCATATGGAAAGAGAATCAAAGAGTTACAGCCATAGATGTTACAACCAAAAAAGAGGAGCAAACAGAAATTTGTCTGTTTACCGGCACTGTTATAAATAATATTAAAGTTCCGCCTAACGGTGGCTGCGTAGTATCTGTCAGATTCAAGATTGACGGCATTGACAGTAGTCAGGCTGTATTATCTGCACCGGGATTCCATCAGGTATTTTTCTATGGTGATTATGGCAGGGAAATAGAAGATTTTTGTAAATTGTATAATTATAAGCTTTTAAAACAAGTTTGATTAGGTGATATTTATTCCCTGATTTTTCAGATAGCTTTTAAGGTCGGGGATTTTTATCATACCGAAATGGAATACTGATGCTGCCAGTAAAATTGTTGCCCCGGCATCTACAGCTTCTTTAAAGTGTTCTAATTTTCCGGCTCCACCTGACGCAACAACTTCCGCACGTACAGAATTCTTTATTGCCCGTATGACCGGCAAGTCATAACCGGTTTGTGCCCCGTCACCTGCTTTGCTGGTTGGCAGAATTACTGGTACTCCATAGCTGTCAACTCTTTTAGCCCATTCAATGGCATCAGTGCCGGTGGCTGTTCTGCCCCCTTCAATATATACTTCATAACCGGAAGGCATATTTTCGTTTTTGTCTACATCAATAGCTACAGTTATTTTTTCCGGGCCAAAAACTTTAACCAATTCCTTTATGAGCTCAGGATTGCGGAAAGCAGCGCTGCTCGTGGAAACCTTATCGGCTCCTGCATTGAGAATGGCTTCTGCTGACTGAACATTTGAAATACCTCCGCCGACAGTAAAAGGTATTGTGGCAACTTTGGCTACACGCTTTACTACGTCGATCATTGTCGGACGGTTTTCTACTGTCGCAGTGATGTCAAGCATTGCCAGCTCATCAGCACCAGCCTCGCAATAGGCTTTTGCACATTCCACAGGATCGCCTGCATCCCGTATGTCGATAAAATGGACACCTTTGACTACACGGCCGTTCTGCATGTCAAGGCATGGCATTATACGGATTGATGTTTTCATATTTTATTTATTTCGTTTATGTCATATTTCGGTGTAGCCCCGACTTTGCTTGCAACAAAGGCGCCTGTTGCGCATGCAAATTCGAGTGCTTCGGCTGGGGATTGATTTCCGGTCAAAGATGCTACCAATCCTGCCAGAAAAGCATCGCCCGCACCTACTGTATCAACTGCGTCGATTTTAAATCCATGGTGTTCATAAAATTTACCACCATAATATAATATTGCACCCCTGCTGCCTTTGGTGACAGATACAATTTGTAAATCATATTGCAGCGCCAACCATTTTATAATATTTTTTTCAACAAGTTTATGTTTGTTATACCACTGCCCGAAAACAAGCAGTTCTTTTTCATTCATTTTTACTATATCCGTTTTTTTCATGAGTTGCTCGACAACCATTTTTGAGTCAAAAGGCTTTCGGAAGTTAACATCAATAATTTTTATTGCATCGTAATCGAGGAGACTCAGGATAGTTGAGCGTGATATAGGATTTCGGGAGGCAAGGGATCCATAAATAATTAATCCTGATTCCCTGGCTTTTTCCCTTAGCAGATCGGATAGCTCTATATTATCCCATGCCACCGGTTCACAAATTTCATAAGTGGCATTATTGTTTTTATCAAGATGAATAATCACTTCACTGGTTGGAAGCTTGTCATCAACCTGGATGAGTTCAGTGCTCAATCCGGATCTTTTTAAGAATGATTTAAGTTTTTTGCCTTTCTCATCGTTCCCTACACGACTGGCTATGGAAACATTTTGTCCGATAGCATTCAGATGCAATGCCACATTCATGGGGGCTCCCCCCGGTTTTGGCCCTGACGGAAGGTTATCCCACAGCATTTCACCTACACATAATATCTGGTTGTTTTTTATCTTTATGTTCGTTTTGTTCATTTTTTAATATGCGGATTACTATCACGACTCACAAACATGGAAATTAATATTTTTCCGTATAAACCTTTTTTGATACATAAAAGCTTTATTCAGGAACCGATTTTTTTGTAAAATACGAACAAAAATAAGGTATTAAAATTTTTGAACTGTCCTGCAAAGTAAAAAAAATAAAATATTGCAAGGATGAGTCTGGTCTAAAAAGGCGCTTTGCGCCCTTTTTAGGCAAATTTAAAAAATTTATTAAACTAATTTTTAGACATTTAAAAAATAACATAAAGTATTAATCAATAAAAATTTTAGTTTTTATACTGAACTCAAGGATAAAAAAATAAAAAATAACAATGTCTTGAATATTAATTTTTTGAATAAATGTTTTTAGGTTTGAAGAAAAATATATATATTTTTGAATATACTTAATCATTAAATTATGAATTCTGAAAAAAATGAAAAAATTTCACGATGGATGGCCAGAAACGGACTGATTTTTTTGCGAATAAGCATTGGTCTAATATTTTTCTGGTTTGGGATACTAAAATTTTTTGAGGGCCTTAGTCCTGCAGAGGGAATTGCATTTAAAACTATTGATGTACTAACATTTCATTTAATTCCGGAAAAAGTTATTATTTACGGATTGGCAGCATGGGAGGTACTTATTGGCATTGGCTTTCTCTTTAATATTTTTATGCGTGAAACTTTAATATTACTATTTCTGCAAATGATTGGCACTTTTACCCCCCTGTTTTTGTTTACCTCTGAATTATTCAGGGTGTTTCCAATTGCCCTGACCCTTGAAGGTCAATATATAGTTAAAAACCTTGTCATAATAAGCGCCGGTATTCTACTTGGCTCAAAAATCAGGAACAACAAGGTTATTAATTTTGAATAATTCGTTTAATTTCAATTACCTGTGAAATTTCTCAGAAATAAAAATTAGTCCGTCATGTAACCCTTGACGCCAGTAACTCCAAGCGTGACTACCGTTTCTGACACGGTATTCGTGAGGTATATCCAAGTCACGCATTTTTACGTGCAATGCCGAGTTCCCCTTATACAGAAAATCATCATCACCACAGTCTATATAAAATCTGATTGATTTAAGTTTGTCTTTATCCACATCTTCAACGAGGTGCAAGGGGCTATATGATTTCCAGTACTCGCTTAATTCTCCATTTTTTGTTATTGGTCCATAGATGTCTTTAAAATAATGTTCACGGGCAGTCCTTTCAAGGAGTTCATCATCGGTAAAGGTTCCGGAACTCATAGCCACACATGAGGAAAATAGTTCCGGATGTCGCATTGAGAGTATCAAAGCTCCGTATCCGCCCATAGAAAGACCTGCAATGGCACGGAATTCCTTTTTTTTGCGTATTCGGTATTCCTTTTCGATAAAAGGTATAAATTCATCAATAAACATATCCTCCCAGGGATCCCTGCCATCATAGCTGTTAACATACCAAGTAACTTTTCCGTCCGGCATCACAATAACACACGGGGGAAACTCCCCGCTTGCTATGCCCCTGTCGGCAGTACTATTAGCCTCTCCAAACTGTATCCAACCCGTCTCATCGTCAGAATAACCGTGGAGAAGATAGAGCACAGGATAGCTGCGGTGTGATAAATCGTAATCAGGCGGAAGATAAATACTGTATTTTACAGGGTAGTCCACCTTATTACTTTTAAAAGTAAGTGATTCAAGTACCTTTCCCGATTGAGCAAACAAGGAAATAAAAACAAATAAGGGGGTAAAAGATAAAATTAGTTTCTTCATTTGAATATATAATGAGTCTGACCTAAAAAGATGTTTAGCACCCTTTTCAGACAAATTAATAAAATTTATCAAACTGATTTATAGCTATATATAAAAGACATAAAGGTTTTATAAATAAAAATTTTAGTTTTTATAGTGAACTCAATAATGACTGAATATAATAAGAAATTTACGTAAAACAAAAAAATATTGCCGTGTTACAATGAATCCCCAAAATCCTTTTTGAATTTGGCAATAAGTTTTTCCGGCCAGTTTTTTATGGGTTCCAGTCTCCCCATAAAAAATCGTAACAACGGGGGTTCCTCTACCCACTCAAGTCCGCCAACCAGCTCACGGTTATCAAACAGCCATTTTACACGGTCAATCATATACAACGTTTGCGACAGGGTAAATACTCTGCGGGGAAATGCAAGTCTCAGAAGTTCTACATCGGAGAGAATATCTTCTCCATTTTCGTCACGCACACTGGAGATAGTTCCCCGTTCCATTCCTCGAATGCCAGAAATGATATAAAGAGCGGTAGCCAATGCCCCGGCCGGATATTCCCTTTGCGGCACATGAGGCAAAAATCCTTTTGCATCTATATGACATCCCAGTGCCCCCGGAGGGGTTATCACAGGAATGCCTGCGGAATCCAACTGGTTTACTGCATATGCTATAAAGGATGGAGACTGGCTTATAATGGTTTCATCACAGGTTTCGTTGATTCCAACGGCCATGGCCTCAATTTCCCTGACAGACATGCCTCCGTAGGTGAGGAATCCTTCATAAAGGACGAGCAGGTCGCGCATTTTTAAATACAAATCTTTGCTGTTTGTAACAATACCACCACCGCGGGTGGAACTCACTTTCCGGCTTGAGAAATAAACCAGATCGGCATAACTGCACATCTCAAGCAAAATATTTTTGATATCGACATCATTAAATTCTCTTTCACGATGTTTGATGAACCATGCATTTTCACCTATCAGGCTGGCATCCAAAACCATCATTGTGTCGTTTTCCTCGCATATTTTTTTTACGTCACGCATATTTTGCATAGAAAAAGGCTGTCCCCCAATAAGGTTAGTGGATGCTTCCATCCTTACAAAAGCTACCTTTTTTTTACCGTATTCTTTAAAAATAGCCTTAAGTTTGTTCAGATCAATATTACCCTTAAATGGGTTATCACTTTTGATCTGAAGGGCATCATCAGCAAAAATTTCCATCACTTTGCCACCATTAAGTTCCATGTGTTCCTTGGTTGTGGTGAAGTGGTAGTTCATGGGGATGACATCGCCTTTTTTGATAAAAACCTGTGAGACTATATTTTCAGCGGCTCTTCCCTGGTGTACCGGTAAAACATAGTGTTTCCCAAATACATTACGTAATGCTTCTTGCATCCGGTAGAAACTCTGTGAACCCGCATAGGCATCATCGGCCTGAAGCATTGAGGATACCTGGTTGTCGCTCATAGCATTGGTTCCCGAGTCAGTGAGCATATCGAGAAAAATATCTTTAGTGCTTAAAAGGAAAGTGTTATAACCTGCCTCGTCTATTGCCTTTTTGCGTTTTTCAACAGGTTTTAAAAAAAGTTTTTGTACAATCCGCACTTTGTGTAATTCCACCGGAATTTGCTCTCCACTGTAAAACTTAATAGTGTTATTCTGATCTGTCATTTTGTTGTTGATTATAATTTTTAATTAATACTTCCAAAAATAATTTCTTATCATTGAAAATCCTTATTATTGAACATTAGTTATTTGTTTTTTATGAAATTTATATTAAATCAAAATAACACAGTATTTGTTATTTTTACGGAAAGTATAATCCGAAAAGGGCGCGAAGCACCTTATTAGACAAATTAGTAAAATTTATTAATTTGATATTAAATCATTTACGAGAAAAATTAAGGCTTTAAAAATAAAAAATTTTAGTTTATATATTGAACCTGTTGAAAATTAAGAGAAATGGCATATCAAGGAATAGCATCTTTCATTAAAGCACTCGAGGAAAAGGGAGAGCTTATTCGTATAAAAGATTTTGTAAGTCCTGAACTTATGATAACCGAAATTACCGATCGCTTTTCAAAGCAGTCCGGTGGTGGCAAGGCATTATTGTTTGAAGATACGGGCACGGAATTCCCATTGCTTATTAATGCCTTTGGTTCTGATAAACGTATGGCAACAGCTTTAGGAAGAAATTCACTGCATGAGATTGAGGAAGAAATTGAAGAGTTATTTTCTTTTTTGATGCAGCCGAGGGATAGTATTATTGAAAAATTTAAATTATTGCCTTATTTTAAGAAGGTTTCTTCATGGTTGCCTAAAAAGTTAAACCGGCGGGGTAAGTGTCAGGAGGTGGTGATTGATAATCCGGATTTGGGGGAGCTCCCTGTTCTAAAGTGCTGGCCGGCGGACGGCGGACGTTTTATTACCTTGCCATGTGTTCAAACCATGCACCCGGAAACCGGAACGACCAATGTCGGGATGTACAGGATGCAGGTAATTGGAAAGAATATCACGGGAATGCACTGGCATCGACACAAGACAGGAGCTTCTCATTTCGAAAAATATAAAACCCGTGGAGAGATAATGCCTGTTACTGTTGTCCTAGGTGGCAATCCGGTATATTCCTATGCAGCAACAGCACCGATGCCAGAAAATGTTGATGAATATCTACTGGCCGGATTTCTGAATAAATCACCTGTAAAACTTGTTAAATGTCTGACAAATGATTTATATGTGCCAGAGGATGCCGATTTCATTATTGAAGGATTTATTGATCCTTCCGAAGAATTAATAGTGGAAGGTCCCTTCGGGGATCATACGGGATTTTATTCACTGACTGATCATTACCCTGCGTTTCATGTTAAGTGCATCACCCACAGGCTTGATGCCGTTTATCCCGCTACTATTGTTGGTGTTCCCCCCATGGAAGATGCATATATAGGAAAAGCAACTGAACGTATTTTTTTAAAACCATTGCGCATGGCTGCTGTTCCGGAGCTAAAAGACATGGATCTTCCGTTTGCCGGGGTGGCACATAATCTTGCAATAATAAAGATCGCCAAATCGTATCCCGGACAGGCAATCAAGGCAGCTCATTCGTTGTGGGGGGCCGGACAAATGATGTTTAATAAAATATTGATAGTGGCTGATGAAGAAGTAAATATTCATGATTACCATGATCTGACTAATGCATTTAATAAATTTTTTGATCCGGATTATAGCCTCCATTTTTCTGAGGGACCTCTGGACATACTGGACCATTCATCCCGGAAATTTGCTTATGGATCTAAATTGTGCATTGATATTACGCGGCCTTTGAAGGAAGAAAAAGGAGAAGTTAAACAAGCGGAATTATTCAGTTATGAATTTGATGTTGATATCTTATCGGGAATAGACGAAATTTGCGGGGTAAAAAATTTATATAAAGATATAAATATGCCGGTGCTTTTACTGAAAATCCGAAAAGATCAGGGGGTTTCAGGCAGGAAACTGGAAATGAAACTTTCTGAAATACCTTCCTTATCCTTAATAAAAATTGTAGTTCTTTATGACAGCGAAGTTGATACTGATGATATAAATATGGTTGTATGGTTGCTGGGCGGCAATATTGATCCTTTAAGGGATATATCTGTTGTGGAAGTAAATGGGGAAAGCAGATTTGTATTTATTGATGCAACTTTTAAGACCCCCGTATCAGGCAGTTTTTTTCGCGACTGGCCAAATGTTGTAGTTATGGATGATGATATAATAGAGGCAATTGATGAGAGATGGGAAGAACTGGGACTTGGGGAATTCATAAAAAGCCCTTCTGTTAAGTACAAATCTTTATCCCGTGGAAAGGGTGCTGTAAGAAATTAATTTTTTTGTCCCTTGTTATCTGGCAATATAGCCCCATGAAAATAACTTGAGAAAAAGCAGTTATATAAGAGTAAAGTATAGCCATTCACCGAACTTTTCAGAAAGACACAAATTTATCACCTGTTGCACAATGAATTTGTGTTTTTCCAGGTTACTGCTTGAATTTATCGCATATTTTAGTTATATTCTTGTATTAAATAATGAACAAATGAATTCATTATTTTGTTATTTAATAAATGCTAATTAAGAGTAATTAGGGTAGAGAACATGCGAGATTTAAAAGTAGATTTATGTGTTCTCAAATTTTTAATTAATTTTTACAATAATAATAAAATTTTAAAAAAATGATGCAAGCAAAAGAAGAACTAAAAAGAGTTAATGACTGGATGAAAACTTTTGGTGAGAATAGTCCTGATAGCATGAAAAGTTTCCAGAATCTTATAGGGTCAGTTGAGAAGGAAGGGGTTTTGAGTGCCAAGACTAAAGAACTGATGGCAATTGCCATATCGATTACCCAACAGTGTGAATGGTGTATTGCTTATCACGTAAATAATGCTATTAATAAGGAAGGTGCCACTTCGGATGAAGTAATTGAAGCTGCCTGGGTAGCTGTGTTAATGGGCGGAGGTCCTGCTCTGATGCATGCTGGCTTAGTTCTGGAAGCATTGGAAGATCTTAAAAAATAATTTATTTTAAAACAGGTGCTAAATTTTAATTGGCAATCAATATAGAAGTATTTGTCGACAAGTGTGGCAGCCTGGTTTATAGATTATGGTGACAAAATCTTCCTGAATAAATAAGGCGGACAAATTCCGCTTGAATAAATTAAGCGGACAAGTTGTTGGTAGCCTGAATAATATTAAAGTGCCAACCGCAAATGGCCATTATATCTTAAATGGATTTTATTTGCAGACTATATAATTGAGACTTACAGACAGTCTTTAATAAATGAGATTATTATCGATTGACCGTTATGGTTAGTTTATAATAATCTTTTTTATTATCAGAAAAAGATTTTCTTTTTTGCGCTTCTAATCACCTTTTTTATATTTTTACCTTTTTAAAATCAAAAATTATGAATTCCAGCGCCAGAACAGCAACAGTAAAAAATGAATCCTATTTTTTCCCGATAATTATTATCGCTATAATGTATTTTGCTTTAGGATTTGCCCTGGGCATAAATAGTTATCTGATTCCCTTATTAAATAAAGCCTTGCAAATTTCGTCAGGTGAATCTTATTTAGTTATCGGAGCAACATTCTCTGCTTTTTTGATTTTTGGTTACCCCGCATCAAAAGTAATAAAGCGCATAGGTTACAAGCGAACCATGGCACTTTCCTTTGTAATGTTTGCTGTTGGTTTTTATTTGTTTATTCCTTCTGCAAGACTTGAAAGCCTTTTGCTTTTTCTGCTGGCTTCTTTTATAAGTGGAATGGGAAATGCTTTTTTGCAGGCATCAGTAAATCCTTATGTTACTATTTTAGGACCGATTGAAAGTGCTGCTAAGCGCATGAGTATTATGGGCATTTGCAATAAACTGGCATGGCCTATATCCCCGGTATTTCTTGCTTTCGTTATTGATAAAAGTGTTGATGATGTTAATTTGACTGATATAAATCTTCCTTTTGTTATAATTATTGGTTTATTTATCCTTTTAGGGTTATTAGCCTTTTTTTCGCCGTTACCTGAATTGAAAGCGGCAGGGGAAGATCCTTCTGAGGCAAAAAATGTTCCTTATGCTGCTAACAAAAAATCAATCTGGCAATTTCCACATCTTGTATTGGGCATGGTGACCTTGTTTTTATATGTGGGAATAGAAACAGTTTCACTCGGTACACTTGTTGATTATGCCGTGAGTCTGAATTTGCCAAATGCAGATCTTTATGCATGGATTGCTCCCATAGGTATGACACTTGGATATACTTGCGGTGTCATTTTTATTCCCAAATATTTAAGTCAGGCTAATGCATTACTGGCCTGTTCAATTATTGCAATTTTGGGTTCCCTTCTTGTTGTGTTTACGCCGGAGAACATTTCGATTTATTTTATATTTTTTATGGCGCTTGGTTGTTCTCTAATTTGGCCGGCAGTATGGCCACTTGCAATAGCCGACCTGGGAAGGTTTACCAAAGCAGGAGCATCAATGTTGGTAGTCGCTATTGTAGGGGGAGCTGTGATTCCTATAATATATGGATTTTTGAAGGATGCTTTTGGCGCCCAGAATGCTTATTGGATAGCTATTCCCTGTTTTCTTTTTATCCTTTATTATGCTGTTAGTGGCCATAAAATAAGAACATCTGAATCATAAAAATTTGAAAATAAAAAATTTTATATGGAGTTAAATGAGAAGAAACGAAAACCTACTTTAATTATTCTTGCTGCCGGTATAGGCAGTCGTTTCGGGGGACTGAAGCAGGTTGAGCCGGTGGGCCCCAATGGTGAGGCAATTATTGATTATACTATTTATGATGCGATAAGAGCAGGTTTTGGCAAGGTGGTATTTGTTATCCGTGAAATGTTTGCAGATGAATTTAAAGCAAAATTCGAAAAAATACTAAAGGGTAAAATTAATACTGAATATGTCTACCAGGAACTGGATAATATTCCTGAAGGATTTACTGTATCTGAAAATCGTGAAAAACCATGGGGTACTGCTCATGCTATTTTAGTTGCCAGAAATGTTGTCCATGAGCCGTTCTGTGCCCTGAATGCCGATGATTTTTACGGATATAATGCATTGAGGGAAATGGCCGATTTTCTGATTAGTTCTGATGATCCGGCCGAGTATGCAGCTATTGGTTATAAGCTTAGTAATACTCTTTCCGATTATGGTTCTGTTTCAAGGGGTATTTGTAAAGTCAATGAATACGGGTTGCTGGAATCAATTGTCGAAACCACGAAGATAATGAAAAAAGATGGAAATATTATATCCATCGAACCTGACGGGAAAGAGAAACTTCTGAAAGGCGATGAAACTGTTTCTATGAATATCTGGGGATTTAAAACGTCTATCTTCAGTCTACTTGAGGAAAAACTATCTGAATTTTTGTCTGAACATATAAATGAACTCAAATCGGAAATTTATATTCCCTCTGTTGTTTTTGAAATAATTAATGAAAATAAGGCACGGGTTAAGATTCTGGAAACAAACTCCCGCTGGTTTGGAGTTACTTATAAGGAAGACACTCCTTTCGTTTTAGAAAATATTAGATCACTTATAGAAAAAGGAGAGTACCCAGAAGAAATCCTGAAATAGAAATTGCCCCTGAATAAGGTGATTTTTTTCAAATAATAATAAAATTTTATATGAATGAGTACTGATTTAATTAAGATTGCCAGCCAATTTCAGTTGGAAGGAAATGTAAAAGATGTAGTGCCGCTTGGTGAAGGATTTATTAATGATACTTATATCATCCATACAGGCAAGGATTCTCCTAAATATATACTTCAGAGAAAAAACAAGAGGGTATTTTCACCTGTACCGGACATGATGGAAAATATACAGAAAGTATGTAAACATATAAAGGCTAAAGTTAAAAAAGCCGGAGGCGATCCTTTGAGAGAAGCAATGACCATTATTCCTGCCAATGATGGTAAATTATACTATCTCGATGAAGAAGATGAATACTGGGCGGTTTGCTTATTTATTGAAGATACAATAGCTTATGAGGCAGCAGAAACTCCCGGGCTGGCGTATGCGGGAGGTAAAGGGATTGGTAAATTTCAGGCTCTGGTCTCGGATCTTAAAGATCCTTTAACCGATATACTACCCGGATTTCACAATATGCGTATAAGATTTGAACAGTGGAATGATGTGTTGGACAGGGATCCTGTGGGACGAAAATCAGAGGTGCAGGAAGAGATTAGCTGGATTAAATCCCGTCGTAATGAAATGCTCAGCTTTTGGAAATTAGTAGAGGAGGGGATCATTCCAACACGTGTTAGTCATAATGATACTAAGATCAACAATATCCTTTTTGACAAAAATGGAGATGTGCTTTGTGTTATCGACCTTGATACGGTATTAAACAGTACAGTACTCAATGATTTTGGTGATGCTATAAGGTATAGTGCAAATACCGGACTTGAAGATGACAAAAATTTGCAGAATGTTTCTTTCGACATGGAAATCTTTAAAGCTTTCGCTGAAGGATATCTGGAAGAGGCGCATTCTTTTCTTACAGACAAGGAAATTGAGTATCTTGCCTTTTCTGCAAAATATATTACCTACGAACAGGTCTTGCGTTTCCTGATGGATTATATCGTTGGGGATAATTATTATAAAATTAAATATGAGGATCATAACCTCATAAGGACAAGAGCGCAGTATAAATTACTTACAAGCATGGAGGAAAACTTTGGTCAAATGAATGCTGTGATCAGAGAACTGGTAAAGAAAAGTATTAGTAAATGACCATTTTGAGGTCGAGTATAACGCAGTTAGCGGACTTTATTGACAAACTCATAAAGTGATGGTTTTCGTATTTACTTTATAACCCAAAAACAGTTCAGCTTTGTTTTTAAATATTTCAGCTTCTTCAGTAGTTTGTAATTCTATATTCCCCGTTTTTGAAATTTTATCATTTATCTCAGGATGTCTTTCAAGGTAAAGAAATAATTTTTCAGCTACTATAGGTCCCTGCTCTAAAATAATGATTCCTTCAGGTATGTATCTATTGATAATTTTTTTAAGTAAAGGGTAATGGGTACAGCCTAATATTAAAGTATCCAGTTTATCATCTTTGTTAAGAATATTATGAATATTTTTTTTGATAAAATATTCAGCTCCTTCAGACTCAATTTCATTGTTCTCCACAAGGGGTACCCACATGGGGCAAGCTTCCTGGACAACTGATTTAACCTTTCCACCTGACCATTTATTTAGTTCTATCGGGTAAGAACGGGAATTGATTGTACCGGTGGTACCCAGAACTCCGACATGACCGTTTAATGTTATTTCAGCAACCTTTTCCACACTGGGTCTGATAACACCAAGCACTCTTTTTCCACGTGCCATATTGGGCAGATCGAGTTGCTGTATACTACGTAATGCTTTAGCTGAAGCTGTGTTACAGGCTATTATAATTAAGGGACAATTTTTACTGAATAAGTATTTTATGGACTGAAGCGTATATTCATAAACAACTTTAAATGACCTTGTACCATAAGGAGTACGGGCATTGTCACCCAAGTACAGAAAATCATGACAGGGAAGTATCTTTATCAGTTCTTTCAAAACTGTCAGGCCTCCATATCCTGAGTCGAAAACACCAATAGGGGAGTAGTACATAATATTAACTTTTTATTGCTAAATCATAAGTTTTACAATAGTGATCTATCAGTTCTGACCAGTCAAATTGCAGAGATGCTTCTTCGCTTCTGTACCTGAGTGCGATCCGTTCACGCCGTGTCATTTGTGCAAATGAAAACATTATATTCGCCAGTTCATCGGCGGATTGATTAAAGTCTTTACTTTTTCTGTCAATTATAAACATCCCATATTTGTCATGATTTAGAATATTTCTTGAAACATAATCTCCGAAACCTGCAAGATTGCTG
The DNA here is from genome assembly GCA_964611525.1 of uncultured Prolixibacteraceae bacterium. GTDB lineage: Bacteria > Bacteroidota > Bacteroidia > Bacteroidales > Prolixibacteraceae > JAAYJR01. The sequence goes on along the minus strand of CAZTAL010000152.1, from coordinate 43,612 downwards.
GATACGGAGGGTACGCCGGATGCCAGACATTCCAAGGGGGTGTATCCCCATGGTTCATACATACTTGGAAAAATTCCAAGGTGGCAGCCGCGGACAAACTGGGGATAATCCATTTTGAAAAGTGGATTTGCTGTTGTAATGAAATCCGGATGATAAACTACTTTTACTCTATCATTTCTGTTATTAATAAGGTTGGCTGTGCGCAGTAAATTAAGAACTGCATCCTGAGCATCATCTTTCATAGTATGGGTAACAATCTTGGGCAGCGACTTGGTTTTCCAGCTTTGAACGTTTCTTCTTAGTTTAAAACGAAGATAATCATCAACCATTTCATTCAGAGCGGGAAATTCATACTTCCCTGTGAAAGATGTAATCCTTCTGTAAAGCCGCTGTCCCACCTGTTCTTTGATCTCTTCGCAAACTCCTCTTATGTCCTCAATTAAAACTTTGGAATGAAGTACTTCGGGATTAAAGGAGTAGAAGGGTCGTTTAGTAATAAGAAATGCAACAACTGTCATTTTGGAATTTGATCGTTGCATTTTCCAGTTAAGTCTTGCCAAAGCTTCAAGTGTGAGATCATAGCCTTTATTATGATATTCATACCGGCCGGAAGTAAAAAAGTATATAGTATTATCAAGATCAAATGAATAGCTTTGAAAAAAATGCCCCATAACAAAATCATGAATTTTTATTTTGTATTGAAAATGTTGATTTTGTATCTGGTGCAAAGCTTCAAACCGCTCAATATTCAATCCGTTAGGCAGTATCATATCGGGTGTGCGGCCGAGCAGATGAGTACATTCACGGGCTGTAACTTCACTTACTGTGGTAAATACATGTGCCCCGTGTGCTGAGGCGCGTTCAATTTCCACTACAGGACGAATGTTAAAGTTGTTGGCCTCTGTCTCCCAGTTGTAAAAGGGAAGATGGTTGTAAAAATTATTATCATTCATAGCCAGATAGCGGCCTAGAATAGTTGCATGAGTTGTAAATACTACTTTTATGTTTAAGTTTTCTTTTCTTATTCCAGGTATAGGGAGACCGGACATCCATTCATGGAAATGAGCTATTGCACTGTTGTTGCATAATTCTGATTTACAGAAATATTTTAAGTATTCTTTTACCATGAATCCGAAGGCTGCAACCTTATTTATCAGATCATCGTTACCGGGAAGTGAGATATGATAGTCATTCCATATTAAATGTTTTATTTCATCGAGTTTGTAAAAAACGGAATAAGGGTCAAATAGGATAACACTAGGGCCCCCTGAAATGATCCACTGTCCGTAGTACACAGTAAAACCCCGTTCCTGCATTTTTAAAACAGATTTTCCTACCGGGGAAGAAAAGTCTTTGGCGGGATCAAAATAAGATGCTGCCTGTTCTTCGAAATACGGACCAATGAGAAAATATTTTTCTTTTTCCCACCTGTGAATAACTGAAGGCACTTTTGAGCGCAGTACAGTATAAATTCCGCCTTCTTGATTGCATACTTCCCATGATACTTCAAAAAGATAAGTATCCTTTGGATTACAAGCTTTTATTGAATTTTTTTGCTTCTTTTCTGCTTTCATAATTTTTTAGTTGTTAAGATAAATCCAGTAGTTAAATACAGCATGAATTTATTTTTTTTATTCTAATTATAAAAACAAAAAAAGCCATTCGTTATTTTACGAATGGCCCCGTTACATTTTATCTGATATCTTATTACTGGATGCCTAATTTTTCCTTAACAAAAGGAAGAATTTCCATGCTCTGGTTGGATTTATATAATACGACCTTTGTTCCGACATCGAAAACATAAATCAGACCTTTCTCTTTAGCTACTTCTTCAATAGCATTCTCTGCCTTATCAAATACTGGTTGCAACAATTCAGTTTGTTTTTGCTGAAGTTGCTGCTGAGCGGTCATCTGATAGTTCTGAATTCGCTGCTGAATATCCTGGAGTTCGGTAATTTTTGCGTTTCTCTTAACTTCGGAAGCACCCTCTCCCAATTGTTCCAGCTCCTGCAATTTTTGCTGATAGTTTTGCTGCATTTCACCAAGAACATCCTCCAACTCTGACTGAAAAGTGTTGAATTCAGTTTCAGCGGTTGCTCTTTCCGGCATAAGTTGTACCAATGCTTGTAAATCAATATGTCCGAATTTAAGATTTTGGGCTTGTGCTGATGCAATAAAGCCTACAAACAATAGCAGAGCAAAGAATTTTATTAAATTTCTCATAATTGATGTAATGTTAAAATTTTGATCACAAATATAGTTATTAATTATTTATATCCGAGTTTTTGAAGTACCTGATCACTCAAATCATATCTTGGATTAGTAAAAAACAGGGTTGTGCTACCTGCTTTATCAAAGATAACGGCGTAACTTCCTGTATTGGCGATTTCCTGAACCGCATTGAAAATATCCTCTTGTATAGGTTTTATCAATCCCTGCCTTTTTTTAAATAAATCACCATCAGGTCCAAAGTACTTACGTTGTAATTGTTTGTATTCCTTCTCTTTGCTGATAATAACATCTTCCCGTTTACGTTTCATATCCTCAGATAATAAAACACTTTCGGCCTGAAAATCCTTGTACATTTGTTCAATTTCTTCGTGCATCGATTCCAGTTCTTTTTGATATTGTGCCGATAACTGATTTAATTGCTCTTGGGCAGCAGTGAAGGCAGGAATATTTTCAAGAATATAATCTGAATCGATAAATGCATATTTTTGAGCGACAGTAATTCCTGTTACGACCAAAATAGTGGAAACTGTTAATATTATTTTTTTCATGTGTTTAAAATTTTAAGTGAACACTGACAACACAGATTTTTAAAACTGGCCTGATTATATAACCAGTGTTAATTTTTTTTTGGGTAATCTGTGTACCATATGTTTTTCTGTTTAAATCTATTTTTAACTACATTATTTTTTATAGCATATTTTATGCCAAATATGTAACTATCAGAATTGCTGACCAATAACAAAGTGGAACTGGCTTCCATTGGCATCTGGAGAACCGGGAATATCATCGAATCCGTATCCCCAGTCAATCCCCATAAGTCCGAACATAGGCAAAAATATGCGAACTCCGACACCGGCTGACCTGTATAATTTAAACGGATTATAATTTCTGAAATTAAGATCTGCATTACCTCCTTCCAGAAATACCAGTCCGTAAATAGTAGCACTTGGCTTCAGTGTAACAGGGTAACGCATTTCCATTGTAAACTTGGAGTACATTTTAGAGCCGGTTGAGGGACTAAGGCTGAAATCCTTGTAACCTCTGAGAGCAACATAGTCGGTACCGTATATATTGTAACCCGACATCCCTGATCCTCCTACAATAAAACCTTCGAAAGGTGATGGTCTGTACGGATCGTAGTATCCTAAAAAGCCCAGTTCGAACGCAGTACGTAATACCAAATTGGTGTTTCTAGTCAAAGGATTGAATACCTGTCCTTTAAATAGCCATTTATGATATTCTATCCATTTATATTTTTCTTTGTTGGTAATATCCGGAGAGCTATAGTCTTTTCCGGTAAAGACCGAAAAGGGTGGAGTTGCCTTTAGTGAAAGTGTGAATTGTGATCCTCTTCTCGAATAGAGTGGATTATCAACTGAATTCCTTCCAAATACTGTTTTAAAACTGAAGTTGTTAAAGGTGCCGTTTACCTTTCCTTCCTCGTCAGCCATGAAATAAAAATAGCTTCCCATGTTTTGCAGAAGGTAATGCTCGAGAGACAACTCATGATATATAGTGAAGTAATCATCAGGAAACGAAAGCCTGTAGCCATAACCCATAGCTATTGCAGTTGTTTCCCATATCTGATCGTTTTCACTGTCCTCGTCTTCTGAACCATAGTTATACTGATATTGTGGATAGCCATATCCATAGCCGTATCCGTATGGACTATAACCTCCGTAACCTCCGTAGCCGTAAGGGGAGTAACCTCCGTAGCCGCCATAGGGACTATAGCTTTGATAATATTTATTAGCGCTGTAATTTATTTTTGAATGAGACAGTGAAAGCGAGAAAGAGTTAGGTTTTTTGCCGCCAAGCCATGGTTCAATAAATGACAGGCTAATCGTGCGGTAATACCTTCCGCTGGTTTGATAGCGCAGGCTAAGTGTTTGTCCGTCACCCGTAGGCAAAGGCCTCCATGCTTCCTTGTTAAAGATATTCCGGATTGAAAAATTTGCAAATTTCAGTCCTACCGATCCTACAAACATCCCTGCTCCCCAGCCTCCGGATAGCTCTATCTGGTCATTTGCTTTCTCCTGAAGCTGGTATTCAATATCAACGGTACCTTCTTCGGGGTGTGGTCTTATATCAGGGTTAATTGCTTCGGGGTCAAAATGTCCTAGCTGGGAAAGCTCCCTTACCGACCGGATAATTGCCTCTTTACTGAACAGGTCGCCGGGATAGGTGCGTAATTCGCGACGGGCTACATGTTCATGTGTTTTTGTATTTCCTGCAATTAGTACTTTGTCGATAGTAGCCTGTTTCCCCTCACGAATACGCATTTCGTAATTTATTGTATCATTTTCGATATTTATTTCAATAGGCTGGAGGTCAAAGAACAGATATCCGTCGTTCAGATAAAGGTTATTCAGACCTTCCTCATTATCAAATAATTGTTTTTCAAGGAGTGACTGATTAAAAACATCGCCTTTTTCAATACCCAGATAATTACTGAGTTGCTCGGACGGATAAACCGTATTGCCTACCCATTTTATATCTCCGAAATAATATTTATCTCCTTCATCGATCCAAATTTCAACATTTACCCGGGGTTTGTTTTTTTTGCCAACTTCAACCTGGTAGATTGTATCGTCAATGATCATTGCATCCCTGAATCCTTTTTCATTATATTTATTAATGAGGTTAACCTTATCTTTTTCATATTCTTCCTGAAGAAATTTTTTAGTTCTGAAGAAATTTTTTAGTTCTTTGGCGTTAGTTTTCTTCATGGCTCTCTCAAGTACGTTGTCTTTGATTTTTTTGTTACCATGAATAATAACGTCGTTAACTTTTACTTTTTCTTTTTTATCAACATGAATGTCGAGTACAACACTGTTGTTTATAGTAGTATCGTCCCGTTGAACAATATTTACTTCTGTATTAAGGAATCCTTTTGCAAGAAAAATATTCTTGATGGAACGCTCTGCATTAATTATTTGATTGTCTGTAATCTGACTGCCCTTAAGCAAAAGTACTTTTTCCGTAATATCATCTTTTTCCGATTTGTTAACTCCGTAAAAATTGACATCTGACAGTCTGGGGCGTTCCTGAAGGAATATATCAAGCCATATTTGATCGTCTATTATTTTTGTGGCATTGATCTGAACGTCCGAGAAAAGGCCTTGCTGCCATAATTTCTTTATGGCATTTGTGATCGCCTCGCCTGGTACCTCTATTTCCTGGCCTGTTTTTAATCCCGAAAGCTGCACTAAAACTGATTTATCGAGATAACGTATTCCTGAAATTTGTATATCTGCTATTGTATATTTACGCGGACTTGAATAATAAATTGAAAAATTGGTGCCCTCTTCAATCTGGGCAAAAGCACCCTGTAAAAATATAACAATAAAGAATAACAAGAATATAATATGCTTTCGTATTCTGACCATAATATTATTAAGTAATTAACTGTTCGCTGATTTTACCAAATCTCCTCTCCCTGTTTTGATAATCATATATCGCTTTGAATAAATCTTCCTTTCTAAAATCGGGCCATAATTTTCCGGTGAAATATAGTTCCGAATATGCTATCTGCCAGAGAAGAAAATTACTTATCCTGAACTCGCCACTTGTTCTTATCAACAGTTCGGGATCCGGGAAATGTGAGGATGCCAAATATTTAGAAAATAATTTATCATTAATCTCATCGGGATTTAATTTTCCGTTTATTGCATCTACGGCAATTTTTTTTGCTGCTTCCGTAATTTCCCATTTAGAGCTATAGCTAAGAGCCAATATCAGATTTAAACCTGAATTTGTTTTTAATTTTTCAATACATTCCATTAATTTCTTATACAAATTTGCAGGCAATTTACTAAGATCGCCTATTGCTTCCAGCCTTACGTTATACTTCATAAGTTTATCCGATTCATTATCAATGGCATGCACTAACAGCTCCATCAAAGCATCAATTTCATCTTTAGGCCGTTTCCAGTTTTCTGTGGAAAATGCAAAGAGAGTGAGATAATCAATGCCTATTTCTCCGGCCCCTTCCATTGTTGAGCGCACTGCTTCAATACCTTGTTCATGACCGTGAATACGGGCACTGCCGTGCTTTGCAGCCCATCGTCCGTTGCCATCCATAATGATAGCAATATGCCGGGGAATTTTATTTTTATTTAATCTATCTTTTATTGATTTCATCACCAGTATTTTCTCTCATAGGCCGGACAAGGTTTTTTAACAAAATAAATTTTGTATGTGATATGAATACCCGCATAACCCGGCCAATCGTTGTTATGCAGCATATCGTTATATTTTACGGTAACATCTTCGTCGTTATTGATTGTATTGAATCTTAATGGATCATCAAGGTTATCAAGTTTGTCACTAAAAATTTTTCTTAACTGGTATTCCATTCCTATTCCCAGTCTCTCTCCAATACTAAACTTCAATCCGAAACCAAATGGTATTGTCGGGGTCACCACTGATTCCTCAACAACATTTTGTGTGGCAAACCATGGATTTATAAGAGAGATTGCCGGATCAAGTGTATAAGGGAAAAACATCATACCGAAACCACCCATAATATATGGGGTAAAACGAGTCTTCTTTTCCCCTAATACATAGTCGAGGTAATTAATCTCAACCTGTAAAGATAAATCCTGGGCCATCTTTCTGAAATCCCACATGACATCTTCATTTTCCACAATTCCTTCAGCTGTGAATCTTCCCATGATAAACATTGCTCTCAGTCCAACCCTTTTATTAAAGTTGTACCGGAAATAAGCTCCCAAATTTAAATTGAACGAATGTATAGGGGAAGTTTGCTTTATATCTCCCCAATATGTTGAGGTCCCCCCCCAAATCCCTATATCTGCTGTTCTTTGGGCAAAACCTGAAAAAGAAAGTGCTATTACTGTAAACGCTAATACAATTTTTTTCATCTGTTTAAAATTTTTTGCTTGCAAAAAGTCTGCAAAAAATTTATGATACATTCATCTCGTTATTATTGCATATTTTAATGGTATGAGAATGAACTGGTCATTAATAATACTTCTTCTCAATGAGCGTCAATTCATGACTCGTTTCAGAAATCCGCACAGGAATCATACTTACGTTTGATTTTTACTCTCATGCTCGTTTCATTTAGTATACCACATTAAACAATAATTTCAGGCATGCTATAAGTCTGTTAAGATCAGAAGCAATTTGCAAGTGTCTCCTTTCAATCATACATTATCCTTAACAAAATATTCAAACACCTTTCATAAACAATTGACCTTCAACGGACTTTATTTATTTGCCTTTATAAAGTCCAGCTTTTAAAGGGTACAAAAGTAATATAATTCTAAAAATAACATACCTGAACGTTATTATAAAACCCAAAGAAAGATTAAAAATTGTTAAGCTCTGTAGAATAATTAATTGCGTTTGTCAAGCCCCCACATCAGTTTGTTTCTAAGAGTATTGAAAAATGTTTGTTCGGGTAGTTGCAATGTTTTTAGGGTAACATTTGCTTTTTTGATTATTACGCTAGTAGAGAATGGTACTGATTCTGACCGATAGTCTAATGAAATCAAATAGTTGGATCCCCTTCCTTCAACCTCAAGTTTAATATTATTTTTATCAGGAACTACTATCGGTCTTATGGTTAAATTATGAGGAGCAAGGGGAGTAATGACGAAGTTTTCTGAATCAGGGGTCAGAATAGGTCCTCCGACACTTAATGAGTAAGCCGTTGAACCTGTGGGTGTTGCCACAATAAGTCCGTCGGCCCAATAATTATTAAGCAGTTGTCCGTCGCACCATGCAGTGATATTCATCATGGAGGAAGAGTCCGTTTTAAGAACAGCCACTTCATTTAAAGTTAAATTAAATTCGATGTTTTCTGTTCCTTCAAAATCAACTTCAAGCATTGATCTCTCTATAATTGAGAAACGATTGTTAAATATATCATTCAGTGCATTGTGAATCTGATCTTTTGAAATATCGGCCAGAAAACCCATTCGTCCGCTGTTTAACCCTACAACAGGTATTTCAAAGTTGCGTATAGTAACCACGGAATGTAAAAAAGTGCCATCGCCTCCTACACTAAAAATAAAATTATTACTATTATCGAAATTTTTATAAGATGTGTATGTTGAAGTACAATAAGGCTTAATACCAAGCTGCCTTGTAAGAAATTTATGAAACGGGTAAAAGAATTGAACTTCAACTTTGTTTTTTTTAAAGAAACTGAAAAATTCCTCCAGTACGGGAATAAAATTTTTTGATACCGAAGTTCCGAAAACAGCCACTTTCATGTGTCGGATATTTATTAAATATTCATAAATTTCATGAATTGTTCATATCTGTCTTGGTAAAGATCATTAAGCATCGAGTGATCCTGATAAATTTCTTTCACATTATAATCATATCTTGTAAAGGCTTGTATTACAGGGGACAGGTCCTCTTTGTCCAGTTTCAGGATAATCTCCATGTTATTGGTGTTGGGAATACGATTAATAAAAAGGCTAAGTATTTTAGTATCGTTGCTTTCAACAATTTGGCTGATTTGTGTAAGTGAATAATCGTTAACATTGACTTTTAGTACTACCACATCACCTACCTCCTGTAGTGAAAAATAGCGGGCAAACCTGCGAGCCAGATCATACAGTGATATAGCTCCTTTATATTCGTGATCTGCATTCAATACAGGAATGACACTTAATTTCAATTTATACATTATGGAGGCTACTTCAAAAATGTGTTGATTTTCGTGGACGTGAGTTATATCCAACTTATCAGATTGCTTCCCTATAGCTTCGTTCAACAGATTTAAATCGCATATGAATTTATCTGAAATTAAACCTGCATATTGCTTCCCGTCCACCACAGGCAAGTGTGATACTCTATGAACGTCCATTAAATTGAGTACCTTTTGTCCTATTTCGGTAATTCTTACCGAAGGTATCAAATTTGATATTAATTTTACTGCCAGCAAATTTTTATATTTTTATTATATTAACGTTTTTAATTATTAAAATAAACGAGCATGACAAGACTTAGTGTAAATATAAACAAAATTGCAACACTGCGAAACTCAAGAGGAGGAAATATTCCTAGCGTGAAAGATGCAGCTGTTAATTGTCAAAAATTTGGAGCACAGGGAATTACTGTGCATCCTAGGCCAGATGAAAGGCACATTACCCGTAAGGATGTATATGAAATAAAACCTTTAATTAACACTGAATATAATATCGAGGGATATCCACGTGAAGATTTTCTCAGGATGGTAGCCGAGGTTAAGGCGGACCAAGTTACTTTGGTGCCAGATAAACATGATCAGCTTACAAGTGATCATGGATGGAATACATGGGAGAATTTGACATTTTTGAAAGATGTAATTGCGCGGTTAAAGGAAAATGGAATCAGAACGTCTATTTTTGTTGATCCTGATCTTAAAGCAATAGAAGGTGCTGCCGAAACGGGAACTGATCGTATAGAACTATATACTGAACAATATGCCAGGCTTTATCCTTTAGGTCGCGATAAGGCAGTAGAACCTTTTATTGAAGCAGCCCGTGTAGCTATAGATGCCGGATTGGGCATAAATGCCGGTCATGATTTGAATCTTGATAATCTTCACTTTCTTTATGTAAGTATTCCTGATCTCAAGGAGGTATCTATAGGTCATGCATTAATTTCGGATGCCCTTTATATGGGTTTGGAAACTACAATTAATAAATATCTTAATTGCCTTAAATAAATGGAACTTTTTTACAGAAAAGAAGGAGAGGGCCCTGTGATTATTATTATCCATGGCTTATACGGTTCATCAGACAACTGGATGAATATAGGCAGAAGATTGGCTGAAAATCATACCGTTTACATGATTGACCAGCGGAACCATGGCCGTTCGCCATTTGCTGACAGTAATACATACGAAGATATGAAATCTGATTTGGCTGAATTTTTTAATAAACAAGGAATTGAAAGTGCAACACTGTTAGGCCACAGTATGGGGGGGAAAACAGCAATGTGGTTTGCTGCTGATTATCCCGAAAAAGTTGAGAAACTTGTAGTTGCTGATATAACTCCTAAAAATTATATAGATTCACAAGAAAAGGATACATTCGGTTTTCATCTGAATATTCTGAAAGCTATGCAGGGGCTTAATTTAAACAAGGCAAAAAAGCGGCATGATTTTGATAGTATTTTTTCGGCAGAGGTAGAGAACGAAAAGGTTAGAAGATTTTTATTGAAAAATGTGACAAAAGATAAAGCATCACGAAAATTTAAATGGCGGTTGAATATTGACGTTTTGATTAATGATTTGGAAGAAATTGTCGGCGGTGTGAATGAAGAATGGTTTGAAGACAGAATACCCATTACAATTTATCCGGTTATTTTTATTCGCGGATTAAAATCTGTATACATTTTACCGGAGGACGAGGCAATAATAAAAAAAATATATCCCGAATCAACTATCGTTGATATTGAAGGAGCCGGGCACTGGCTGCATGCCGAGAAACCCAATGAATTTATGAAGGCTGTTAAGAAGTGCTGCTGAGTTAGGGATTTGAATTAGCGATTATACTTAAGAGTAATTGTTTTGAGGAATTTTTTTCTTTTCGGTTTAAGCTGATTCCACTTAAATCGCCATAGCCAGTTTTCTGAATTTGTGGAGGGAGTGTTCATCCGTGCTTTTGCGCTAAGCATCAATAAATCCTGCATTGGAAGTATGGCTGTCTCTGCGCACGAAGACCATAAAATTTCAATGCCCCTGTTTAGTCTACGTTTATTTCCTTTTCCAAGATATTTTTTTACCTGTTTTTTCTCTTTACCTTTTATATTACAGAGCCAGCCCATGGTGGTATTGTTATCATGAGTACCTGTGTAGGCCACAAAGCGGGGAGTATAATTATGAGGCAGATTTTTATTCTTTTCATCAGAGGTGAAGGCGAACTGCAGCACTTTCATCCCGGGTAGTTTAAAATTATCCCTTAATTGTTCAACTTCAGGAGTTATTTTTCCCAGATCTTCTGCTATTATAGAGATATCATCCATTTGGTGTTCCAGTTTTTTAAAAAGTTCAAATCCGGCTGAAGATTCCCATTTCCCGTTAATGGCATTCTCTTCCTCTGCCGGTACCGACCAAAAGGATTCTAGTCCGCGAAAATGATCAATTCTGAGATAGTCAAATAGTTCCAGATTAAAGCGGAGTCGTGACAGCCACCACTCGAATTTTTCTCTTCTTATCTCCTGCCAGTCATAAACAGGATTTTCCCACAGTTGTCCTGTTGCGCTGAAGTAATCAGGTGGTACTCCCCCTAACTTTACGGGATACAGGTTTTCGTCCAGTTGAAAAATTTTTGTATTAGTCCATACATCAGTGCTTTCGCCCAGAACATAGAATGGGAGATCCCCGAATATCATTATGCCTTTCGAATTGGCATATTCTTTTAATTTAAACCATTGTTTGAAAAACAGGAACTGGATAAATTTGTAGTACTCTATTTCCCGGGAAAGAAGATTTTTATATTTTTTTATAGTGTTTTTATCCCTATGTTTTAATTTTTTTTCCCATTCATGCCAGTCGGCAGTTTTGAAATAGTCTTTAGCTGCCATAAAAAGTGAATAATCTTTAATCCACCAATTGTTTTTTTTCAGGAAAAGCTTGTATTCATTTTGCAGTTTTTTGTTTCTATTATCTTGAAAATTGTCAAAGGCTTTTATTAAAAACGGTAATTTCCAGTTTTTTACTTTTATAAAATCTACATATCTCTCCGGAAACCTCGGTTTATTTTGCAGTTCTTTTTCGGTAAGCAACGATTCTTTTGTCAGATTATCAAGATCTATCAGCATAGGATTTCCGGCAAAGGCTGAATAACACTGGTAGGGAGAATTGTTTTCACCAGGTTCTCCCAAGGGTAGTATTTGCCATAATTTTTGGCCTGTTTCATTAAGAAAATCAACAAACCGGAATGCATTACTACCAAAAGTTCCTATACCTTCCTTACCTGGCAGTGAAGTAATATGAAGAAGAATACCGCTTTTTCTTTCAGGCATTTAATTTATTTTTTCTGAATTCGGATAAATGAGAGGCAGTCTCGCGTACAATTCGCTGGACAGCAAGTCCGTGATCTATGCCGGGACGAAATGCATTAGTATCCCCTGCGGTAAAAAACAGGTAATGGGCATGAACTATGGAACGAAGCCAACCCGGAGGTACATGTACCGAAGGGAAAGTTGTTGCCGGTTTATAATTGCTGTTGACTATATATTTTACCCACTGGTTTGTTCCTTCAATGTGGTATTCAAAGTATTCTGGTGTTTTTGAAGAATAGCGTAGCGCTCCTTTTTCAGCATATATTTCGAAACAGCTCAGATCGCCTGTACCTGAACTGATCCGGCTGGCTGAAAGTGTACCCACAGCCTTTGTTTGTGGATCGAAAAGTGAAATGGAGCTAAATAGATCAGATGTATCCGGCACATCAGGAAAATTACCGCCTTGCATTGCATTGGTGATTTGCATTTTTTCTCCAATAAAAGCTGTTAGCAGACTTATACCGTGCGATCCCAAATCGGCCATGGCGCCTCCGTCTGGAGCAGGTGTGAGCCGGTTAGCCTTTTTGTCCCTGTAACTTTTGTGAAGATAATCGCCATGGTAATATTTTAAGTCAAAATGGATGGGATTGCCTAGCTTGCCCGATTTCCATAATCGTAAGGCTTCACGAACAGAAGATGTTTGCAGGTACTGAAATCCTACTTGTATTTTTTTTGTGGTCTTTTCAGTTAGTTTCTTGATTTTTTCTTCTTCTTCGAGAGAAGAACAGACCGGTTTTTCAAGATAAATATTTTTTACATTAGGCATTTCCAGAGCCATTTTAAGATGATCGAAATGGACATTATTAGGTCCGAGAATAAAAACAGCTTCGATCTTTTTGTTATTTGCAAACTTTTCTACCGGCTCTGCTGAAGCGAAACCATACTTTTTTGCAAATTGTTCTCTGCTCTCTTTTCTGACGGAAGCTACTGATTCAAAGACCAGTTCAGGTACAGAGTCATAATAATATTTTAATGCCTGCATAGCGTATGCATGAGACCTTGCAATTCCACCTGCACCTAAAAATCCCACATGTATCTTTTGCATTCTATTATATATTTTAGGTTAAAACCTGAAAATCTTATTAGATATTCAGGTTAAAAAAATCTAAAATTATAATTTATTAAAGAATGAGAAAATTTATTTCTCAATTGTTTTCACCGTAATTATATACACCTTCGTACTCAAAAATATCATCATCATAATCGGTACTTGTTACCCTGAATGCTACGGAATCGATACCTTCAATTTGTAATTCGCTCAAATTAAAAGAGACATAGGCAGCATAAGGAAAATCTTCAACGTCACCATTATCGTTATGCCGTAATTCAAGTTCAATAGGTTGATCATCTTCTGTCAGGGTGCCTGGCTGCTTAACCAGATTAATATAATGAATTTCGTAACGTCCCCAATATTTTATTTCAAAATTGAGCAGACTATCAGTCATCCAGCAATCTCTCACGATCACGGGATCATTGCCAATGCTGTCGCTGTTTTCAGGTGTTATATCCAAGATGCCTTTTTGCAGGATTTTCTGGACAGAATTTACCTTTATGTAATATTGAGTTATTTCCCCGCCGTCATCATCATTATCATCACCAATAATCGTATAATTGATCAGAATCCTGTCACCTGATTTTAATCTGGATTCCGGATCGTTGGTTCCATAATAATACCAGGGACGGTAGTAGTCAGAGGCCACAGGTATCAATATGTCACCATTATCCATATTAATTTCATATTTTAAAGGATCAGAGCTTATTTGTTCAATAATTCCAAAACCTACCCAAATATTCCCCAGTGAGTATCCATCTTCATCTTCCATACATCCATTTGCAATTACTAATACAGCAAATAAAATTCCAATAACATATTTTTTCATTTTAATACAGTTTAAAAAAATTAATAATCAATTGTTGAGTTCAGTATAAAAGCTGAATTTTTTCGTAAGCTGGTCTGTAATTTTTTGTATTTCATTTTCATTGCGTTTTTTTTTAACCTGTTACTTATTTATTTTATTTTTATAAAAAATTTTTATTGTTACATTATCATGATCATATAATGAAAAAAATGGTTGCGTAAAACGAAAAAAATATGCTGCTTATATGAACAGATTTGGCACAACAATTGTTAGATTAATTTATATATATAAATAATTGTATATTGTGATGAAGTATGAATACTAACTTAATCAGTTTAAAAAAAGAAATTGTTACGAACAGGGAAGTCTGGTTGTTATTATATAAAAAAGGTTCGGCACAAAGCGATTGTGCTTATGATAATTTTATTCAAGCTGTGAATATTGTTAGATCGGACGGCATAGAAAAAGATGGCAATGATACTTTTTTATATGCTGATGTGAATATAATAAGGGATATACATCCGGAGTATAAAGTAACAAGTGTGCCGGCATTACTACATTTTGAGAGCGGCAGACTAAAAAATATTATAAAGGGTTGTCATGATGCAGCACAATTTTATACTATTTTTGAAAAAGCAAAATATGTTGATATACGCAGTAATACGAGTGCACAGAAAAATGTAACTGTTTTTACTTCGCCGACTTGTACCTGGTGTGCAGCGGTTAAACGTCATTTCCAGGAACATGGTATATACTATCGTGAAATTGATATTTCGAAAGATACAAAAGCAGCTGATGAATTGGTTCGCAGAAGCGGCCAGTTAGGAGTGCCACAAACTGATATTAATGGTGAGATCATTGTAGGTTTTGACAAAACAAGGATAAATAGTTTATTAGGAATTAATTAAAATTTTATACGGATGAAAAATTTAGTATTTCTTTTTGTCTTTGCGGTTTTATTATTACAAAATTGTAATTCCGGACAGGCAAATAATAAAGGTGACGAAAAAAGCGGGAGTAAGCCCTCAGAGGAAAAGACTGTCACGCAGACTGTCAGTGATGATGGAGGCACGGTAAACCTTACTAAAGAAATATTTTTAGAAAGGGTATGGGACTATCAGAAATCTCCCCAAAAATGGGTATATAAAGGAGATAAACCTGCATTAATTGATTTTTATGCTGATTGGTGTGGACCATGTAAAATAGCTTCGCCCATACTCAATGAACTTTCAAAAGAATATGGTGGTAAAATTATAGTTTATAAGATTGATACTGAGGTGGAGCAGGAGTTAGCCGCAATTTTCAGGGTGAGAAGTATACCTGCCTTCCTTTATATCCCGGTCGGCGGGAAACCGGTCATGATGTCAGGTATTGCCCGTTCAAAAGAAGAAACAAAAAATATGTTTAGGGACAACATTGATAAATATTTATTAACTGCAAATTAGTCTGTTTATAAAGTCCGTTGACTTCGTTATGTTTTGTCCGTCGGATTTATTCAGGCGGGCCTTGCCAGCGAACTTTCTATTCCGGCCTCTTGACTTTACTAAAAAGTATCTATTTTGATACAAGGTAATATAAAGAATACATTAATAAAGTAAAATAAAATGAAAGAATTACAGCCAATCAACCAGAATGTTCTTTTAGAACTTACAGAAGACACAACAGAACAGAAAACTGCTTCGGGTATAATTATACCGGATTCGGCTAAAGAAAAGCAGGAAATCGCCAAAGTGGTTGCTATAAGCAACATTGAAAATGCAGAAATTACTCCTGGAGATTATGTTCTCTATAAGAAATTTTCTGGAACAGAAATTGATTTTGAAGGTAAAAAATATATGTTAATATCTTATGCTGATATTCTCTCAAAGGTAGTAGAAACCGAATCAATATAAGAGATTAAGAGAGTTGGTTATATTGCTGAAAGAATGTTGACAAGCTCATCGGGCGCTACTAAATCCTGAGTGCCGGTTGTCATATTTTTTAGTGTGAGTTTGTGGGCTTTTATTTCTGATTCGCCGGCAAGAACTACAAAGGGAATTCGCTTCTTATTGGCATAATTCATTTGTTTTTTGATTTTTGCCCTTTCAGGATAAATCTCTGCATTTATCCCCGAATTTCTTACTTTTGTCAATACCGGTAGACAATATGCCTCTTCTTCTTCACCAAAATTAGCGAACATAACTTTTGTGGTTTCAATATATTTTTCAGGGAAAAGGTTGTAATGTTCAATCACATCGTATATACGTTCTGCGCCAAAAGAAATACCTACACCGGAAACTCCCGGCATGCCAAAAATACCTGTAAGGTCATCATACCGGCCTCCACCGCACAAGCTGCCCATAGAAATATTGATGGCTTTTACTTCAAAAATTGCACCGGTATAATAGTCAAGACCCCGCGCTAAAGTCTGGTCGAACTCAGTTGTTGCTTGTATATTGATTTGTTTAATATATTGACAAAGAGTTTTTATTTCATTCACACCTTTCATGCCAATTACAGAATATTTTAATATAGTTTCGAGCTGGGATATCCTGGAAAGGGTGTCTCCTTCGAGTGCAAGGAGAGGTCGGAGTTTTGATATTGCCCCGGCTGAAATACTTTTTTCGGACAATTCCTGAATTACCCTTTCAAGTCCGATCTTATCCAGCTTGTCAATAGCGACTGTAATATCACTTATTTTCTCCTGTTCTCCAATAATCTCTGCAATGCCTGCCAAAATTTTCCGGTTATTATATTTTATTGTTGTATTAATTTTTAACCGGTGAAAAACATCGTTCATGATATTTATAAGCTCAGCCTCATTCAAAAGGCTGTTACTGCCGATTATGTCTGCATCGCACTGATAAAATTCGCGATAACGACCTTTCTGAGGACGATCGGCACGCCATACCGGCTGTATCTGATAACGTTTAAAAGGGAATACAATATCATGACGGTTTTGAACTACAAATCTTGCAAAAGGAACAGTAAGATCATATCTTAATCCTTTTCCGGAGATTTCTTTAGTTAGCTTACTTAAATTTTTTTCACGCAATAGTTTTTCAGAAACTTTTGAAAGGTAATTACCTGAATTCAATATTTTAAAAAGCAATCTGTCCCCCTCATCCCCATATTTTCCAAGCAATGTGGATAGATTCTCCATAGCTGGTGTTTCTATAGGTTGGAATCCGTAGAGACGGAATACATCTTCTATGGTATTAAAAATGTAATTCCGTTTAACCACTTCAGCAGGTGTAAAATCGCGTGTTCCTTTTGGCACAGTGGGTTTATCTGACATTGTATTCTTTATTTTTATTAAGACTGTAAAAATAAGTAATTATAACGGGTATTATCAAAAATTTTCAAATTTGATTTTGAGTTTACCCCGAAAAGTCTGAAATCAAAAATATCTCAAAAATGTCATATAAATAAAAAATATAAATATTTGAATAATAATTTTTTGAATTTTTGCTCAATTACTTTATATTGAAATTTGATGATAAAATATACTTTTTAGTCCCTCATTATCTGTCAATATAGTCCCAAGAAAAATAACTTGGGAAAAAGAAGTTACATTAGAGAGTGTACTTTTTTTAGGTTATAACTAATCTATTGTGCTGTCTGATTTGGTAAATTATTGAATATCAGTTTAAATAATATTTTATGGCTATCCGTTATGATGCTGATAATTATTGAGTATGTTTTAATAAACACCAAAACGGGTTATAAATAATAAATTATTAGTAAATTGAAACCCCGAATTAAATAACTATACAGTAAATTTTGATGTATAAAATAATCGTTTAATTAACTATAAGAGATATAATGGATCTAGTAGAAGTAAGAAGTAAAGGAACAAGAGAGATGTTCCATAGAGTACCTCACATAATATACAAGGATGATCCTAATTGGATTTGTCCGTTACAGGGAATGGTGGAAAATGTATTTGATCCGGATAAAAATCCTTCCTTTAAAAATGGTGATGCTATCCGTTGGATTTTAAAGGATGAAAATAATAATCTTATTGGCAGAATAGGTGCTTTTTTTAATCGTGATAAAGCAAATATTTTTGAACAACCTACTGGAGGTTGTGGCTTCTTTGAATGTATTAATAAACAAGAAGCTGCGAACACGCTTTTTGATGCGGCACGTGAATGGCTTAAGATAAAAGGGATGGAGGCTATGGACGGACCAATAAATTTTGGAGAAAATTATATGAATTGGGGATTGCTTGCCGACGGGTATATGCCGCAGGGATTTGGAATGCCTTACAATCCGCCCTACTATGTAAATTTATTTGAAAATTACGGATTTAAAATTTATTTTAAACAGTATAGTTATCACCTTGATACAACTCTTCCCGAATTGCCGGAACGATTCTGGAAAGTTGCCGGTTGGGTAGCACAAAAACCACAGTTCAGCTTTAAACATTTTTCATGGAAGGAAAAGGATAAATTTATTGAAGATTTTGCACGGGTTTATGATAATGCCTGGCGGTTTCACGAACATTACAAACCTATTGATAAAGATGATCTTAAGGATTTTCTTAATAATTCAAAATTAATGTTAGAAGAAGATTTCGTATGGTTCGCTTACCATGAAGATGAACCTATAGCATTGTTTGTAATGGTTCCTGATTTTAATCAGATTCTGGCAAAACTAAACGGGAGGATAACTCTGTTTGACCTGCCGAAAGTAATGTGGCTAAAATGGAGAAAAACAATGACCCGAACCCGTAGCCTCATAATCGGTGTGGTACCCAAATATCAGAGATCAGGAATTGAAGCTGCCATTTTTTGGCATCTGCGACCTGTTATGTATAAAAAAAGATGGTACAAAGAAATGGAACTTTCATGGGCAGGTGATTTTAATCCCAAAATTATTGCACTTTATGAATCAGTAGGAGGCAAACGGGTAAAAACGCATTATACAATGAGGTATCTTTTTGACAGGGAAAAAGAGTTTGTAAGAGCTCCTATAATTACCGGAGGAGAAGTTTAAAGTGATACCTAAAATGAAGAATAATCATTCAAATTAGTTTTTGGATTTTTAGATACATTGTTTATCTTTGCAGCCCTCTATTATAAAATAATTTAATGTCGAATGGATTGTAGTAAAATATGCAACCATTAATTAAAACAGCAAACAAATGAAAAAAGGAATACATCCTGATAATTACAGACTAGTAGCGTTTAGAGATATGTCAAATGGCCATACTTTTATTACAGGATCAACTGTTGAAACAAAGGAAAAAGTTGAGATTGACGGCGTGGAATATCCGCTTTGCAAATTGGAAATTTCAGATACCTCTCATCCTTTTTATACAGGAAAGGTTAAATTGGTTGATACTGCCGGACGTGTGGATAAGTTTATGAGCCGTTACGGTAAGCATATGGAGAAAAGAAAAAAATAACAGTACTAGCTGAAGGTTACAGAGCCCCGTTATTCCGGGGCTTTTTTTTTACCTTTCGGAAAATAATTTTAGAATTGTCAAATAACAGATGAACCCTGGCTGTTTTTTCCTGTTTGTTTAAGTGGCACGACTATTGCCTTATGCCTATCCGTATTATCATCGGGATTTATTCCGACATAATGTCACAATTAAAAATAAAATGAGAGATAGAAAAAAAACAGAATTTCAAAATATGTATTTGAGCAAAATAATGGACGGAGATTCGGATTTTATACCTATAGTTGCTGATGGGGATGATTCTGAGCTCAAGAACATTGATGTACCTGAAATTATACCTGTACTGCCTTTAAGAAATACCGTTCTTTTTCCGGGAGTTGTATTGCCAATCACTGTTGGGAGGAAAAAGTCATTGCAACTTATAAAGGATGTTTACCAGGGAGGTCGGATACTTGGGACACTTGCACAGAAGGATTATACAATTGATGATCCCTCTCCTGATGATATGTTTTCGGTAGGCACGGTTGCGGAGGTCCTTAAAATACTCGAAATGCCTGATGGATCAACATCTGTAATTATACAGGGGAAAAGACGGTATACTATTAAAAAGTTCGTATCAGAAGATCCTTATTATAAAGCGGCCGTTGAACCATTAAATGATATCGCACCGCAAAATGATGCTGAATTTAATGCTATTGTTGGTTCCTTAAAAGACCTGTCGATCAAAATTGCACAATTCTCAGCTAACGTGCCACCAGAGGCTACTTTTGCTGTTAAAAACATTGAAAATTCCACCTTCCTTATAAATTTTATATGTTCAAATACAGATATAAGTGTAGAAAACAAGCAAAATCTGCTCGAGATTGAAAGTCTTAAAAATCGTGGCATTCAGGCTATAAGCTATCTTGTCAAGGAAGTACAGATGCTTGAACTCAAGCAGGATATTCAAAAAAAGGTCAAAACTGACATGGATCGTCAGCAACGTGAGTTCATGCTGAACCAGCAAATGAAAACAATTCGGGATGAACTGGGAGGTAATCCTCTTGAGCAGGAAATAAATGAATTAAAAGATAAAGCAAAGGATAAAAAATGGAATAAAGAAGTAGCTAAATTTTTTGAAAAAGAGGTTGAGAAATTACACAGGTTGAATCCCGCGGCCGGAGAATATTCCGTTCAGTATACATTTTGCCAGACTTTGGAAGAATTACCATGGAATGAATATACGTCAGATAATTTTGATTTGAAGAATGCCGGAAAGGTATTAGATGAGGATCATTATGGTCTGGAGAATGTTAAGCAGCGTATATTGGAACATCTTGCCGTTCTTAAGCTCAAAAAAGATATGAAGGCGCCGATACTCTGTTTGTACGGTCCGCCTGGGGTAGGTAAAACATCTTTGGGAAAATCGGTAGCACGGGCACTTGGAAGGAAATACGTACGGATAAGTCTGGGAGGACTAAGTGATGAAGCAGAGATACGCGGACACAGGAAAACATATATTGGCGCCATGCCTGGTCGTATTATTCAGAATATTAAAAAGGCAAAATCTTCCAACCCGGTTTTCATACTTGATGAAATAGATAAAGTTTCCAAACATTTTCATGGCGATCCAGCCTCTGCGCTTCTTGAAGTTCTCGATCCTGAACAGAATTCTGAATTTCATGATAATTATGTGGAAATGGATTATGACCTTTCAAAAGTAATGTTCATTACTACCGCCAATACATTAAGTACTATTGCTCCTCCTCTCCTTGACCGTTTGGAGCTGATTGAGATGAGCGGATACATGGTGGAAGAAAAGATCGAAATTGCTAAACGTCATCTTATTCCGCAGCAGTTGGAAAATCATGGACTTAAAAAGAAAGATGTCGTTTTCCCCAAAAAGACCATAGAAATGATCATAGATAATTATACGAGGGAATCAGGAGTCAGGGAGCTGAATAAAAAAATCGCCAAAGTGATTCGCCGTATAGCCAAAAAAATTGCTTTTGAAGAATTTTATAATAAGAATCTTACTAAGGCAGATATTAGAGAATACCTTGGTGTGGCTGAGCATATAAAGGAGAAATATCAGGGCAATGAGTTTGCAGGGGTTGTAACCGGATTGGCATGGACTGCATCGGGTGGAGAAATATTATTTATTGAAACCAGTCTGAGCAAAGGAAAAGGAATTCTTACTCTCACCGGAAATCTTGGTGAGGTGATGAAAGAATCAGCTATGCTGGCACACGAATACCTGAAATCACATGCTCATGAACTGGCACTTGACCCCGAAGTTTTTAACAAATGGAATGTACATGTGCATGTGCCCGAAGGAGCTATTCCCAAGGACGGACCTTCTGCCGGCGTTACAATGGTTGCCTCGCTTGCATCTGCTTTTACCCAAAGAAAGGTAAAAAGAAATATAGCAATGACAGGGGAAATAACGCTGCGTGGCAAAGTTCTGCCGGTTGGTGGAATCAAAGAAAAAATACTTGCAGCTAAGCGTGCAGGAATATCAGAAATAATTCTTTCCATAGATAATAAAAAGAATCTGGAGGAAATAAAAGATGAATATTTAAAAGGTCTTAATTTCCAGTTCGTAAACACTATTCACGATGTGCTGAAATATTCCTTGTTGAAAACAAGGGTTCCCAAGCCGTTACAAATTAATTAGTCCCTCATTATCTGGCAATATAGCCCGAGAGAAATAATTTGAAAAAAAGAAGTTACATAAAGATAAGGCTGCCTATAAAGTGCGCTGACTGCATTATGTTTTGTCCTCCGGATTTATTCAGGAGGGCTTGCCCTTAAAATGGTTATTTACGAAGAGTAAATTAACATTTGCAAGACTATCTGGAAACTGTTTTAAACCAGACTTTTAATTATATATATGACCCTCCATAATTATTTTTTTTATTTTTTTAACAATTTATTAATATTTTTTAGTTTTTGGCATTTTTTTTGCATTTGTTTTAAAAATTTACGTTAAAAAATGCACGAATAAATTTTACAAATGGAAATTAATAGCGGAAAAAACAAAAAACCAATTACTACAGAAGTTAGCAGAGCTATATGGAACATTAAGACCAGGGTATTTGATTCAACGTTTGAGCTATCTTATCCCCCTGATTTTAAAAGCAATGTCTGGGAATTAAAGATGATTCTCAATTGATAAGCAGAGGTTATATTAAAATGTTTATCATCAATAGATAATTCAATACTGATCCCAACTTTTTACAGGCAGATCTTCTATTTTATATTTGCATATTCCGTATATAAAGGCACTTGCTACCCTTGAATTTGTTATAAGAGGTATATTGTAATCAATAGCATTTCTTCTTATTTTATAACCGTTGCTTAATTCCCTTTTTGTATAATTTTTCGGGATATTTATTACCAGATCTATCTTTTTCCCTTTAATGTATTCAATGGTATTCGGATGTCGGTCTTCTTCATCAGGCCAATGGAGCATTGTATTTTCAATGCCGTTTTCATGTAAAAAACGATGGGTTCCTTCTGTGGCGAAAATATTGTATCCTTTTTCTTTTAACAAGCGGGCGCTTTTCAATAGTTCTACCTTTGAACGGGAAGGTCCCGAAGATATCAGAATATTTTTAGCAGGGAAATTGTAACCTACCGAAAGCATTGATTTTAGTATAGCTTCGTAATAGGTTTCCCCTATACACCCCACTTCTCCTGTTGATGCCATGTCAACTCCCAGTACAGGGTCAGCATTTAATAATCTTGCAAATGAGAACTGGGGTGCTTTAACTCCAATATATTCAAGCTCGAAGAGCGATTTATCGGGTTTATTGACTTTGATTCCCAGCATAACCTTAGTAGCTATTTCAATCAGGTTAAGTTTCATCACTTTTGAAACAAAGGGAAAACTACGTGAAGCCCGCAGGTTGCATTCAATTACTTTAATATCGTTGTCTTTTGCGAGAAACTGCATATTAAAAGGACCAGTTATTTCAAGTGCAGATGCTATTTGTCGGGCGATTTTTTTAATTCTTCGTATAGTTTCTATATAGAGTTTCTGAGGTGGAAAGACGATAGTGGCATCGCCTGAATGAATCCCTGCAAATTCAACATGTTCTGAGATAGCATAAGCAATAATTTTCCCCCGGGATGCAACGGCGTCAATTTCAATCTCCTTGGCTTCCTCAATAAATTCTGAGATAACCACCGGGTGTTCTCTGGAAACGTTAGCTGCCAACTCAAGAAAATGAGTTAACTGATCCGGATTTGAAACTACGTTCATGGCAGCACCTGATAAAACATATGATGGCCGTATTAATATCGGATATCCCACTTTATCAACGAATTTGTCAATTTCATGTATGGTTGAAAGTCTGGCCCAGCGTGGTTGATCAATGCCAAGATTATCTAAGAGGGAGGAGAATTTCTCCCTGTCTTCCGCGTTATCGATTTTTTTTGGTGAAGTGCCGAGTACCGGAACATTCTGATCAAACAATTTCATTGCCAGATTATTCGGTATTTGTCCGCCTACCGAAAGGATAACTCCATAAGGATTCTCCAGTTCGATAATATCCATTACCCTCTCAAAGCTAAGTTCGTCAAAGTAGAGTCTATCGCATGTGTCGTAATCGGTACTGACTGTTTCGGGATTATAATTAATCATTACCGAACGGTACCCCTCCTTTTTAATGGTATTGACTGCATTCACACTACACCAGTCGAATTCTACCGAGCTTCCAATGCGATAAGCGCCGGAGCCAAGAACGATAACAGATTTTTTGTCGTTAACAAATTCAATATCATGTTCAACACCGTTATAAGTGAGATAGAGGTAATTGGTCATTGCAGGATATTCTCCTGCCAGTGTATCGATCTGTTTGACCATCGGTAGTATTCCTCTTTCCTTTCTGAAAGTTCTTACTTTGAGTAAATCCTTCTGGATGGATTCATCAGGACTGTCATAAACTAGTCTCGCAATTTGAAAATCAGAGAATCCTGTCTGCTTGGCTAGTCTTAACAGGTTATCGGTAAGTTGTTCAACTTTATTCGTTTTTATCAGTTCTTTTTTAGTATTGAAAATATTTTTCAGCCTATAAAGGAACCAGCGATCTATTTTTGTTTTATCATGGATATAATCAATTGAATAGCCGCTGTTAAAAGCCTCTGCAATGGCAAATATTCGCCTGTCTGTAGGATTTTCAAGTTCTGATTTGATTTCATCAGGTTTAATGTAATAATTGTTGCCTACAAAGCCGTGCATTCCCAGTCCGACCATGCGAATACCCTTTTGGATTGCTTCCTCGAAGGTTCGTCCAATAGCCATTATTTCTCCTACGCTTTTCATTGAGCTTCCAATGATTTTAGAGACCCCAATGAATTTATTCATGTCCCACCGCGGTATTTTTACCACGCAATAATCAAGAGCAGGTTCAAAGGCAGCAGTAGTTACTGTTGTTACCGAGTTTTTAAGTTCATGAAGTCCATATCCCAGTCCGAGTTTTGCTGCCACAAAAGCCAGTGGATATCCTGTAGCCTTGGATGCCAGGGCCGAAGAACGCGAAAGGCGCGCATTAACTTCTATTACCCTGTAATCTTCAGAATAAGGGTCAAGAGCAAATTGCACATTACACTCACCAATGACTCCTACACGCCGTATAATTTTAATCGAAATCGCTCTTAATTTATGGTATTCCGGATTGCTCAATGTTTGTGACGGTGCAACCACTATACTTTCTCCTGTATGAATGCCAAGGGGATCAAAATTTTCCATATTACACACAGTAATACAGTTATCAAAACGGTCGCGCATTACTTCGTATTCTACCTCTTTCCATCCTTTAATAGATTCTTCTATCAATATCTGAGGTGAGTATGAGAAAGCTTTTGAAGCTAGTGATTCCAGTTCCTCTTCATTTTCACAAAAGCCACTTCCCAGTCCGCCTAATGCATAAGCAGCCCTTACAATTATAGGATAACCTATTTTTTTTGCTGCTACCTTTACTTCTTTCATTCCTGAGGCAGCTATACTTTGTGGTGTTTTAACACCGATACTTCCAAGCATTTTTGCAAAGATATCACGGTCTTCAGTGTCAATGACAGATTGTATTGGAGTACCCACTACCTCGACATTATATTTTTTAAGAACCCCTGTTTTATAAAGGGCAACACCACAATTCAGGGCAGTCTGTCCCCCGAACGCCAATAGTATGCCCTGTGGCTTCTCTTTTTTTATAACCTCTTCAACAAAGAACGGAGTTACAGGCAGAAAATATATTTTATCGGCTATATCTTCTGAAGTCTGTATTGTTGCAATATTCGGATTTATCAGTACTGTTTCAATACCTTCTTCTTTAAGTGCCTTTAAAGCTTGTGATCCTGAATAGTCGAATTCCCCGGCTTCTCCTATTTTTAATGCTCCTGAACCGAGTATTACTGTTTTTTTTATCCTGGCATTAATCATGGTAGTTTTTTCAATGTTATTAAATTATCATACGGTAATCTTTCGGTAATCTTTGATTTTTTTTATAAAATCATCGAACAGGAACTCTGTATCTGTAGGTCCGCTGGACGCTTCAGGGTGAAACTGAGTGGAGAAAAACGGCTTGGTTTTATGTTTTATGCCTTCATTTGTATTATCATTTACATTGGTAAACATAGGTTCCCAGTCGTTGGGCAAAGTTTCGGTCGCTACAGCATAACCATGATTTTGTGAAGTTATATAGCAACGGTTTGTTCCATTAAGTAGTACAGGCTGATTATGACTCCGGTGCCCGTATTTCAGTTTGTAGGTATGGGCACCCGCTGCAATACCAAGTAACTGGTTTCCAAGACAAATACCCATTACAGGCAACGGTTTGTCGGAAGTAATTATCTTTTTTATATTGGAAATAGTTATGTCGCACATGGCCGGATCGCCAGGACCATTAGAAATGAATATGCCGTCGGAATTTTCTTCAGTAAAATCATAATCCCACGGAACACGAATAACAGAAACTCCGCGATCCAGTAAACAGCGTATAATGTTGTTCTTTACGCCACAGTCGACCAAGACTACTTTAAGATCACCCTTGCCATAGACTTCCCTATTCTTACAACTGGTAGTTTTTACCAGATTTTTCTTATTCGGATTATAAAAATCAATTTGCTCCTCGCCGAATTCTATTTTCCCGAGCATAGACCCTTTATTCCGCAATATTTTTGTCAGGGATCTTGTATCAACATCAAAAAGTCCTGGAACACTATATTCCTTAAGCCAGTCGGAAAGGCTTTTTTCCGCATTCCAATGGCTGAACTCAAAAGAATAATCAGATATTATCAATCCTTTTACATGCAATTTATGGGACTCATAATATCTGTGTATACCGTTTTTTGTAGCACATGAAGGTACTCCGTAATTTCCGATCATTGGATAAGTCGACACAAGTATCTGTCCTGTATAAGAAGGATCAGTCAAACTTTCCGGATAGCCCGTCATTGCAGTATAAAACACTACTTCTCCGGCAACAGATATCTCGCTTCCAAATGATTTACCCCTAAAAACAGTACCATCTTCCAGTGTTAGTTTTGCTTGTTTTACTTTTATCATTTTTCGTTATTCTGTAAAAAATGGGATTGTGCCTTATCCGGCTCAAACACATTTCTGATAATCTATAATACCACATTTTTAAAAGCTCTATTGATTCTATTCTAAAAAAGCGCTCCGCACCATTTTTAGACAAATTAGTAACATTTATTAAACTGATTTTCAGTTATATAAAAAAATCTAAAAATTTTATAAAGAAAAATTTTATTTTTTATACCGAACTCTCTATTTAATTTTTTTAAAAATCACGACAAAATTAATATTATTTCCTTAATTATTGTTTGATTATTAAAAATAATGTATAATTTTGCAAATAAATATGAATATTTATACACATAAAAATATATGGAACGTTTAAATAATTATAAAATATTAAACGCATGAAACGATTATGAAAAACCGGTTATCAAGACAGGCAGAAATTGCTAAAGTAGTTTCCAGAGGAAATATTCACAGCCAGGAAGAATTACTTACAGCATTACAAAGAAAAGGGTATGATTTAACTCAGGCCACTCTTTCACGTGATCTTAAATTTCTTCGTATAGCTAAAGTTCCTCATCCTGTCAGGGGCTATGTTTATGCCATAACCGGATCGGAGAATGATATGAACAGGCCTGATTTTTCGAGTAATAATTTTTTAGCTGATGGCTTTAAGGGGTTACATTTTTCCGGAAATCTGGCAGTTCTGAAAACTTTTCCCGGATATGCAAGTAGTTTCGCGGCTGTAATAGATAGTGCTGATCAGTATGAAATACTAGGCACTATTGCCGGAGATGATACTATTTTAATAGTCAGGCGTGAGGGAACATCAAAAAATGATTTAATAAATGCTTTAGTATCAATAATGCCGAAATTGAAGAATAAATTATAATAATGAAAGAATTTAGAAATATAAAAGTGGTTGTTGCCGGCAAAGAGCACATTAAGTATGTTGATATAATTAATGATGCAATCGATGCAGCCTCTAAACTGCGTGGCACCGGAATTGCACGGCGGACATATGAATATCTTGTGACCAAAATGAGTGAAGGCAAAGCAATAATTGCCCTGGATGGAAATAATTTTGTGGGGTTTTGTTATATAGAGACTTTTGGAAATAAGAATTTCGTAGCTAATTCGGGACTTATTGTAATACCTGAATATCGAGGAATAGGACTTGCAAAAGAAATTAAGCGTAAGGCTTTCGGTTTATCCAGAAAAAAATATCCTGATGCTAAAATTTTCGGATTAACCACGAGTCTTGCTGTTATGAAGATAAATCATGAATTGGGCTACCGGCCGGTTACTTTCTCTGAACTGACTGACGATGATCTTTTTTGGAATGGTTGTAAAGGCTGTGTTAATTACGACATTCTGGAACGTACCGGCAGAACAAAGTGCTTGTGTACTGCCATGTTGTACGATCCGGCATGGGAAAAGACCCCTAAGATTGAAAATGGTATTCGCAGGCGGAGCCTGTTGGATGTGATCCAGAGGTTAAAACTTAATAATGGATTCAGAAAACAAAATTCTAAAAAGAAAGTATTTGCAAAAGAATGATTTTTAGTAATTTTTTTTCAGCGGTAGTTTTTTTGCTTACTTTTTCAGCTATAGGAAAAAGTAAGTAGGGTTTACAAATAATTATAAAATTTTAAACACATGAATAAAAAATTGGTGTTGGCTTTTAGTGGTGGACTTGATACATCTTTTTGTGTTAAATATCTTAAGGAAGAAAAGGGTTTTGAAGTATATACGGCTATAGCAAATACGGGTGGTTTTACGCGGGCTGAGCTTGAAAAAATTGAGGGGAAAGCTTACCGGCTGGGATCTAAGGGGCATGTAGTATTGGATGTTACGGAGGATTATTATGAAAAATGTATCAAATATATGGTTTATGGAAATATTCTGCGTAATAATACATATCCTGTTTCAGTCAGTTCGGAACGGGTTTTCCAGGCAATTGCTATTATTGAATATGCAAAAAAAATCGGGGCGGGATATATCGCTCATGGCAGCACAGGTGCCGGTAACGATCAGGTACGGTTTGATCTGACTTTCCAGGTATTGGCACCGGAAATTGAGATCATAACTCCCATCCGTGATCTTATGCTTAGTCGCGAACAGGAAATTGATTTTTTGAGAAAATATGGTTTTGAAGATGATTATGAAAAAATGCAGTATTCAATTAACCAGGGCATATGGGGCACCAGTGTAGGGGGAAAGGAAACTTTATCATCTGATAAGGGTTTACCGGAGAAAGCCTATCCTGGTCAGTTGGAAGAAAAAGAGGAAAAGATAATTGAATTAGGTTTCGAAAAGGGTGAATTCAAGACTTTAGACGGAAAATCTTTTAGCGACGGTCCCGAAGCTATACGTGCACTTGAGTCAGATGCATCAAGGTATGCCATAGGCAGGGATATTCACGTAGGGGATACTATCATTGGTATTAAAGGGCGTGTAGGATTTCAGGCAGCCGCACCTTTATTAATTATTAAAGCTCACCATCTGCTTGAAAAATACACACTCACCAAATGGCAAATATACTGGAAAGAACAATTGGCTGACTGGTATGGGATGTTCCTCCACGAAGCTATGTATCATGAACCATCCATGAGGAATATAGAAATCTTTCTTGAAGACACCCAGAGAAACGTAACCGGAAAAGTATTTGTAAAATTAAGGCCATACAGTTTCGAACTGCAGGGAGTTGAATCGAAACATGACCTAATGAGTTCGAAGTTCGGGGAATACGGTGAAACAGTAAAAGCATGGTCGGCCGATGATATTAAGGGATTTACAAAGATCATGGCTAACCCCTTGAAAGTATATTATTCTGTTAACAAGGAATTAGATTAATATATGAGTTCAGACCAATATATTTCGGGCATTAACATGAATTGATAAATAAATATTGTATGATAAATGTTGGTATAATAGGAGGAGCGGGATATACAGCAGGTGAGTTGTTACGTATATTATTGAATCATCCACAAGTGAAAATTACTTTTATTCATAGTTCGAGCAATGCAGGTAACATGGTTACCGATGTACATGCAGATTTGCTGGGTGATACGACTATGAGATTTACAGATAGTTTATCCCTGGAGAAAGTTGATGTTATTTTTTTGTGTATGGGTCATGGACGATCAAAGGAATTCATTGAAAGTCACTCATTGCCAGAAAAATTAAAAATTGTCGACCTCAGCCATGATTTCAGGATGAAAAAGGAGGGAAATGATTTTGTATACGGTTTGCCGGAATTAAACCGTACAGATATTTTAAAAGCAAACATGATTGCTAATCCGGGTTGCTTTGCTACGGGAATCGAGTTGGCTGTTCTGCCTCTGGCAGCCAATCAGCTTATAAAAGAAGATATTCATGTTAATGCAATTACCGGATCAACTGGTGCAGGACAAAAACCAACCGAGACATCACATTTTAGCTGGCGGCATAGCAACATCTCTGCATATAAAATTTTCAGACACCAGCATGAGTCTGAGATCATGCAAAGTCTGAAACAGTTACAGCCGGATTTTTCATACGGACTAAACTTTATTCCTGTCAGGGGAAGTCATACCCGCGGGATTTTCGTAACTGCTTATACGAGGTATGAAAAGACTATTGAAGAAGCTGTTACAATGTATAATGATTTCTATAGCGGACATCCCTATGTGATCATTTCCGGGGAAAATCCTTCTCTAAAGCAGGTAATAAATACTAATAAGGCAATTCTTTACCTTGAGAAATGCAACGATAAACTAGTGGTTATAAGCATAACCGATAATCTTATAAAGGGAGCTTCAGGTCAGGCAGTACAGAATATGAACCTGATGTTTGGGCTTCCGGAAACTTCAGGACTGGCATTAAAGCCGATAGGATTTTGAATTAAAATATTCGTGCGGTAAACTATACTATAGGCACGCTTAACACAATAATTTTTTATTAATAATGAATCTTTTTAATGTTTATACTCTTTTCGATATTACTCCTGTGAAGGGTAAAGGAGCTTATATATGGGATAAGGAAGGGAAAAAATACCTTGATCTTTACGGGGGACATGCTGTTATTTCAATAGGCCACACTCACCCCCACTATGTTACTAAATTATCTAAACAACTAAAAGAGATAGGTTTTTACAGTAATTCCATAGTAAATCCTTTACAGCATGAATTATGCGAAAAGCTTGGTAATATGTCCTGTTACCCCGGTTATCAGCTTTTTTTATGTAATTCGGGGGCTGAGGCAAATGAGAACGCCATCAAACTTGCATCATTTGTTACCGGCAGAAAAAAAATTGTCAGCTATAAGAAGGCTTTTCACGGGCGGACGTCGGCGGCGGTTGCTATAACAGATAATCCGAAGTTAATTGCGCCTGTTAATGAAACCGATAATGCAGTTATTCTGCCTTTGAATGATATTGAGGCAACAGAAAATGAATTAAAAAAGGGTGATGTTGCAGCAGTAATTATAGAAGGGATACAGGGGATCGGGGGTATCCATGTGCCGGATGAACATTTTTTACTTCAACTGAAAGAATTGACAGAGCGATATGGAAGCCTTCTGATACTTGATGAGATTCAATCGGGCTACGGACGCAGCGGTCGATTTTTTGCCCATCAATATACCGGTGTAAAGCCAGACATTATTACCATGGCAAAAGGAATGGGGAATGGTTTTCCTGTCGGCGGACTTATAATTCATCCTGAGATAGAACCCTGGCCCGGCATGTTGGGCACAACATTCGGAGGAAACTATCTAGCCTGCACTGCTGCTATTGCTGTGCTTGATGTCATTAAACAGGAGAATCTTATCCTTAATGCCGAAGTTCAGGGAAATTATTTGATGAAACAATTGAGTGAAATAAATGGTGATGTAAAGATACGTGGCAAGGGACTGATGATTGGACTGGAATTTTCTTTTCCTGTAAAGGAATTGAGGGAAAAATTATTGTTTGATCACAGAATATTTACGGGATTTTCAGGTCAGAATATTCTGAGGTTGCTACCTCCTCTTAGCCTGACAAAACAAGATTGCGACATTTTTTTAACAGCATATGAACAGGCTCTTTTGACTATAGATTATTAGGTGTAAAAACTGCTAACATGTTGTTTGGATTTTAGTATTTACTACAGCAAATTATTTTTAAAGCATTTAAAATTGTAAATTACAAATCGTAAGGGTTCTTAGCATTTAAATGAAACGGATAATGTTTGATTTTACTTTTGTAGAAAATATAATTCCGCGGATGGGTGAAAATCGTAAATCGTAAATGGAACCCCTGCTTTTCGTAAAATAGTTTAATAATTTTGTTATGGAAAATAAAAAGATTGCAATTATCGGGATTGGTAATATGGGTGGAGCAATAGTAAACGGATTAATTAAATCCGGTTTTGTTACTTCTACTGATATTTTTGTTTCTGACAAGGAAAGGAGTATTCTGGCAAGATATAAAGATCTGGGAGTAAATATCGCTGATAACAATCGGAATGCTGCTCAAAATGCCGGCATTGTGATTGTGGCTGTTAAGCCATATCACCTTGAACATGTCATTAATGAAATAAAGCCAGTCTTAGATACAAAAAAAATACTGATTTCAATAGCAGCGGGAGTAAAATTAGAAGAATTGAGTACGATGTGTGGTTCTAAAGTTCCCGTTTTCCGGGTGATGCCTAATACAGCTGTTTCTTTGCGGGAATCCTTTACTTGTATATCTGCCGGAGAGAATGCAGATTTGCATAAAAAATATGTTATCGAGCTGTTTGACCAACTCGGAAAAACTTTGGAAATACCGGAAGAGATGATGGCTGCTGCCACTGCTTTATCTTCTTGCGGCATAGCTTATGCCCTGCGTTTCATAAGGGCTGCTATGGTGGCCGGTATAGAAATAGGCTTTAAGTCAGAAATAGCTCAGTATATTACTGCCCAGACAGTTAAAGGAGCTGCAGAGTTGATCCTGCAATCTGCCAACCACCCCGAAAGTGAAATAGATAAGGTCACTACCCCTGGTGGAATTACGATTACAGGATTGAATGAAATGGAGAATAAAGGATTCAGTTCGTCCCTGATTCAGGGCGTTTTGGCATCCTATAGAAAAATCAAATAAAATTAAAATAGTATGATATGGATTTCAGGTACGGTAAGATTACAGTCAAGATAGGGAGTAATGTACTTGCAAAATCTGACGGAACACTTAATGTCCCGCGTATTGCCCACTTGGTTGACCAGATAGCGTTGCTTCATAAAAATGGAGTGGAAGTAATTCTGGTTTCATCAGGTGCAGTAGCTGCAGGCCGGGCTGTGCTTGAGCCTTTTAAAAAGACTGATTCGGTATCAAGAAGGCAGCTATGGTCGGCACTGGGACAAGTAAAGCTTATTAGCCGGTATTCGGATTTTTTCAGTGAGCACGGACTTATCTGTGCTCAGGTTTTAACAACAAAAGAAAATTTTTCCAGTCGCAGGCATTATTTGAATATGAAAAATTGTTTTGCAACATTACTTGAAAACGGCGTGGTTCCAATCGTTAACGAGAATGATACAATTTCGGTTACGGAACTCATGTTCACTGATAATGATGAGTTGTCAGGACTGATTGCCTCAATGGTTAATTCTGAGGCTCTTATTATCCTGAGTGATGTAAATGGTGTATATAGCACTCATCCGGAAAATAAAGATGCAAAGTTGATATCCAGAATTGGCATAGATGAAAATAATCCGGAGAGATCAATGTCGGATGTAAATTCCTCTTTTGGTCGCGGTGGCATGATTACTAAGTTCCGGATTGCCAAAAAACTTGCCAATGCAGGTATTGGTGTGCATGTTGCTAACGGATTCAGGGAAAATGTTCTTATCGACATACTCACAAGCAAGGAATTTACAGATCATACCTATTTTGAGCCAAGCCAAAAATCATCCAGCGGCGTTAAAAAATGGATTGCTTACTCTGATGGATTTGCAAAAGGTGTGGTAATAATAAATAAAGGAGCTGTTGAGGCACTATATTCTGATAAGGCAGTCAGTCTCCTGCCGGTAGGAATAATAAGGATTGATAATGATTTTAAAAAAGGTGATCTGGTTAAGATAGTTGACGAATCAGGAAATATTGTCGGTCTTGGCAAGGCACAGTATGGATCAGATAAGGTTGAATCAGGGAAAAAGTCTCGTAGGCAAAAAGCGTTAGTACATTATGACTATTTATATATGGAAAAGAAAAAAAACGGCTCAGAATAATAAACCTCTATTTTCTCCCCATTTTATGCCTAATATAGAGTTCTGAGTCCCTTCTCCTTCCCCCGGGAGAGGGTTTTTGAAGGAATAATTTAAACAGAGTAATAATAAAATTTTAAACAGATGAGGATAGAAAAACAACTGAATAGTGTACTTGAGGCCTCCAGGAAAATAAACTTAACGGATGAACAGGTTATCAATGATGTCCTTTTAGAGTTGTCAGATCAGACTGAGGCCGGGATAGATTTTATTCTGACTGAAAACAAAAAAGACCTTGACCGTATGGACGAGGAGGACCCGAAATATGACAGGCTGAAATTAACCGAAGAAAGGATCAGGGGAATTGCCGGAGATATAAGAAATGTTGCAAGTCTTGACACTCCGGTTGGAAGAATCTTGAAGAGTTCTGTCCGTCCAAACGGACTGAAAATTCAGAAAATATCTGTCCCTTTTGGTGTTATCGGTATTATATATGAAGCACGCCCGAATGTTACCTTCGATGTTTTTTCTCTCTGCCTTAAGTCACGAAATGCCTGTGTTCTCAAGGGAGGAAGTGATGCAATTTATTCCAATACAGCAATTGTATCTCTGATAAAGAATGTTCTGGTAAAAAACGGAGTGGATGAGAATATGGTTGCGTTATTACCGGCCGGACGTGAAGAAACAGGCGAAATGCTCAACGCACAAGGGTATATCGATCTGATAATACCACGGGGAAGTCAGGGACTTATCAATTTTGTCCGTAAAAATGCCACTATTCCTGTAATAGAAACAGGTGCAGGTATTTGTCATACTTATTTTGATGAGTTTGGTGATTTGGAAAAGGGCAGGGAAATAATATTTAATGCCAAAACCCGCCGGCCATCTGTATGCAATGCTCTTGATTGTCTGGTAATACATCAAAGTCGTCTTGACGATCTGCCAGTTATTGCCAAAAAGCTTCTGGAAGAAAAAGTAATAATATATGCAGATAGAAAGGCATATGTCAGTCTTAAGGATGCCTATCCTCCGGAGTTGCTCTTCCCTGCTAATGAAGAATCGTATGGTACAGAGTTTCTTTCACTTAAAATGTCTGTAAAAACTGTTGATTCTTTTGATGAGGCGGTGGATCATATTAACCGGTTTTCATCAAAGCACAGCGAAGCAATAATTTCGGAAAACCGGGAAAGAATAGATAATTTCCGGAAATTGATAGATGCTTCATCGGTATATTCCAATACCTCGACTGCTTTTACTGACGGTGCTCAGTTCGGACTTGGCGCGGAGATAGGTATAAGTACCCAGAAGTTGCATGCCCGCGGACCGATGGCGCTGGAGGAATTGACAAGCTATAAATGGATAATCGAAGGAGAAGGGCAGGTCAGGCCCCAATAGAGAAAAGTTATGAAAAAGTTCACATCAGCAAATGACATAGTCGATTTTAAGCAGGCTGTAGATACTGCTTTAGACATTAAAAAAAATCGTTTTGCATATAAATCTTTAGGCAAAAATAAAACTCTGATACTGCTTTTTTTTAATCCCAGTCTGCGAACAAGGATAAGTACCCAGAAGGCGGCTATGAATCTTGGCATGAATACGATAGTATTGAATGTTAATGAAGATAACTGGCAACTGGAATCTGAATTGGGGGTGGTAATGGACAGTAATAAACCGGAACACCTTCTCGAAGCTGTTCCTGTAATAGGTAAATATTGTGATATCATAGGAGTAAGGGCTTTTGCGGGTTTAAAGGACAGGGAGGCTGATTATTCCGAGAGAATATTGAATCAGTTTATAAAATATGCAGGTGTGCCGGTAATAAGTATGGAAGGTTCTACGCGCCATCCTTTGCAGAGTTATGCAGACCTGTTGACTATTGAGGAATATAAAACAAAGGAACGTCCGAAGGTTGTCCTGACCTGGGCACCTCATCCTAATGCCTTACCCCAGGCAGTGAGTAATTCATTCATTGAATGGATGCGTAAGACAGATTATGAATTTGTAATTACTCATCCGGAAGGATATGAATTGTCTTCTGCTTTTACCGGCAATATGGAGGTTGAGTATGATCAGGGAAAAGCATTTCGCGATGCCGATTTTATCTATGCTAAAAACTGGTCGTCATACACCAGCTATGGAAAAATTCTTTCCCGTGATACCAGGTGGATGATTACTGAAGAAAAAATGGCTCTTACCAACAATGCCCGTTTCATGCACTGTCTCCCCGTCAGGCGTAATGTAGTTGTTACCGATGGGGTACTTGACGGTTTCTCTTCCATTGTTGGGGAACAAGCTGCCAATCGTGAGATCACTGCCCAGGCTGTTTTAAAGATGATTCTGGGGGAGATATGAAAAAGATTGAGATCATTCCGGCTATAGATTTGATTGATGGGAAATGTGTACGTCTTTCCCAGGGGAAATATAACAGTAAAACCGTGTATAATGAAAATCCACTGGAGGTGGCAAAAATGTTCGAATCTTCAGGGATAAAAAGACTCCATTTAGTAGATTTAGACGGGGCAAAGGCAATGCATATAGTCAACCATAATGTGTTGGCTAAAATTTCTTCCGGAACAGGTCTTGTTATAGATTTTGGCGGCGGATTGAGATCGGATGAGGATTTGGAAATTGCTTTTAAAAATGGTGCAGCTATGATTACCGGTGGTAGCATTGCAGTTAGACAGCCGGAGAAATTTTTGCGCTGGCTTGATAAATACGGAAGTGAAAAGATCATTCTTGGTGCTGATGCCAGGGAAGGTATGATTTCAGTGGGAGGGTGGCAGGAAACCACTTCGTTGCCTGTTATTGATTTTATTTCGGGATTTTATAAAAAAGGGATTAAAAAAGTAATCTCCACTGACATAAGTCGTGACGGAATGCTGTCCGGTCCCTCTTTTGACCTGTATGTTGATATAATGAAGGAGATACCCTGCGTTGAACTGATAGCCAGCGGGGGAATAGCATCGATGAATGACATTATCCGGTTGGCGGAGTTTGGTGTTTCCGGAGTAATTACAGGCAAGGCAATTTATGAAGGAAAGATCAGTCTGAAAGAGATCGAAAAATATAATTCATAAAGATTATGCTTGCAAAACGGATAATACCATGTCTTGATATACGCAACGGTTATACTGTAAAAGGGATCAATTTTTCAGATATACGTGAGGTTGGTGATCCGGTGGAATTAGGTGCCAAATATGCTATGGAAGGCGCTGATGAGCTAGTTTATCTGGATATTACCGCGACTCATGAGGGCAGGAAGACATTTGTTGAATTAGTCAAGCGTATAGCCCAGGATATTAATATCCCATTTACAGTGGGGGGAGGTATAAGTGAACTCGCTGATGCAGAAATACTTCTGAGTGCAGGGGCTGATAAAATATCAATTAACTCATCCGCTGTCCGCAATCCTGACCTGATTAATGAAATAGCTTGTGATTTTGGCAGTCAGTTTGTTGTGGTCGCTATTGATGCAAGAGGGAATGAGAATGACCAGTGGACAGTTACAGTTAATGGTGGAAGGATAGAAACGGATAAAGAACTTTTTTCATGGGCAAAGGAGGCTGAGAAACGGGGGGCAGGGGAAATACTTTTTACATCAATGAATCATGACGGTACTAAAAACGGCTTTGCCAACGAGCAATTGGCAAAACTTTCAGGAATGCTGAAGATACCGGTTATTGCCTCAGGCGGCGCCGGCAGGAAAGAACATTTTTTAGAGGTATTTACAAAAGGAAAAGCAGATGCGGGACTTGCGGCCAGTATTTTTCATTATAATGAAATTCCCATACCTGTACTTAAAAAATATTTAAGGGAAAACGGGATTGTTGTGCGCTCTTAAAATATTAATGGTGGGATTTATGAATAAGGATGACCTTCAAAAAACTGTTAAGAACAAAAAACCAGAATGAATGTCTCGGTTTTCTGAGTTATCTTCAGGATTTTATTGAAAAAAAAATCAGCCGTAATTATGGTAAATTACGGCCGGTGATTGATTTGAAAAGTAAAAATAAACAATTTAATTATATGCGCTTTCCCCATGTTCATATATATCCAGACCTTCTTCTTCTATGCGCCTTGTAACACGTAATCCCACCGTAGACTTTATTATTTGAAACAGGATGAATCCCAGTCCGAAAGCCCATGCAAAAACTGAAATAACACCGACTAACTGGGAGACAAGCAAATCAATTCCCCCACCATAGAATAATCCTCCTTTGGTGGCAAAAAATCCTACTGCCAGTGTCCCAAAAGCTCCGTTCACGCCATGTACTGAAACAGCTCCTACAGGGTCGTCAATTTTTAAGAACTGGTCGATGAATTCTACACTGAGTACCAATATTATACCGGCAATTGTACCTATAATTGCTGCTCCTCCGGGACTTACAATGTTACATCCGGCTGTTATTGCTACCAGTCCCGCCAGTGCGCCGTTAAGAGCAAGCGAAAGTGCGGGACGTTTATATCTCATCCACGAAGTAGCAAGTGCTGCGGTTGCACCGCAAGCGGCAGAGAGGTTTGTTGTTAGAGCAATATGTGCAATAGCCAGTGTGTTTCCATTGCCTGCTGCTCCTAACTGAGAACCGGGATTGAATCCGAACCAGCCAAACCATAAAATAAATACACCAAGAGCTGCGAATGTCAGATTGTGTCCGGGCAGAGCCTTTGCTTTTCCTTTGATATATTTACCTGCTCTGGGTCCTAAAACAATTGCGCCTGCGAGGCCAATCCAGCCACCGATAGAGTGAACAAGGGTTGAACCGGCAAAATCAAG
This sequence comes from uncultured Prolixibacteraceae bacterium, assembly GCA_964611525.1. Classification (GTDB taxonomy): domain Bacteria; phylum Bacteroidota; class Bacteroidia; order Bacteroidales; family Prolixibacteraceae; genus JAAYJR01. Next base: position 4,598 of record CAZTAL010000152.1, on the reverse strand, counting down.
AAATCCGATTTGATCCAACCATCCTCCACCCCATTTCCAATGTCCTGAAATTGGATAGATAATAACGGTAATTACCACGGTAAAAATAATATAAGCATTGAACTTTGTGCGTTCGGCCATTGCACCTGATACTATTGTTGCGGCGGTTGCAGCAAATACTGTCTGAAACATTATATCAGCTTTATTTGCGTAATCGCCAATCCCGTTGTCATTAATAAACAATGATGGAATTCCAATTAATCCTCCCAGGGATTCACCATACATGATTGAGTAACCAATTACCCAGAAAAGAATGGACCCGATTGAAAAATCCATCAGGTTTTTTGTCAGAATATTTGCTGTGTTTTTTGTCCGTACAAAACCAGCTTCAACAATGGCAAATCCCGGCTGCATAAACATAACGAGAAAGGTAGCAACCAAAACCCAGATATTATTGATTGAAATAGTAAGTTCTTCCATAATTATAATTTTATAAAGTATTATTCTTCTTTCCCTTTGATATAAAGTGATTCGTCTCCTTTTTCTCCGGTGCGGATGCGGTAAGCTTCTTCTATGGGCAGGATAAATATTTTACCATCACCTATCTCTCCTGTCCTTGAAGATTCAAGTATTGCGTTTACAGTTTTTTCTGTGTTTTTGTCCCTTACAATGATAGATAGTTTTGTCCGCTCAATAGTGCTTGTGTCGTAAACGATACCTCGATAAACCCGACCCTCCCGTGCCTGTCCGACACCTCTTACGTCCCAGAATGAGAAAAATTCTATTCCGGCATCATGAAGAGCTTCATATACTTCCTCGAATTTTGTCTTGCGTATAATTGCTTCAATTTTTTTCATTTTTTTGATTTTTAAATGGATTTTATAAAAAGAGATTTTTAAAACGACTGATCATGTTATACAATTAATTATTTTTCATAATTCTTTGATTTTCAATAAAATAATGAGTCCTGAAGTTTATGCTATTACAAACATAGTGACTTCGATTAGTATATTTTGCCATAAATCTCAAGAAAAATTAATATAAAGTATTGATGTTCAAGATTTTAAATTTTAATATCCTTTTGTTCTGATAATATTTTCTTTTATTTCAACTTTTTGGGGGGTTCAGTATGGTTATATTATATTTTAGTGGAAGTTGCTATAATGAGATTCCTGCTACAACATATAATCTTTCGGCAGACGGATTCAGAACAACAGAACCTGATAAAGGCAAGGAAAAGGAATCTGTAATTTTAATTTCTTTGTAAGTGCTGATACTTATGTTGCATATATTAAATTCTTCTTCGATTGTATATTGTCCGTCACCCCCGCCTAGGGTCAAATCCACAGGGCCTGCATCTAAGACTGCTTCAAGGTAAATATCACCGCTGCCGTTGTTCATCATGTACGCCCCCGTAAGGCTTAATTTTCCAATACCCAGGGTAACCATCGGTTCAATGTAATGTGAAGTATTTTCGAAAAATTTGGATCCCGGGTAGTAATAATCGGTCAGTGTGAGTCCCAGTGATGCATTCTCACTAAGAGCTATTTCATAACCGGCATAAATATCAGTTTCGGCAGCTTCATTTGTAGATGCATTATACGATCCCCATGCTCCAAGGGTGAAATTGCCGTTATTGAATTCAATTACAGGCTGTAAAGCAGGTCCGGATCCAAATTTTAAGCCCCTCCATATATAGCTGCTGTATATGTCAAGGCCAATATTCCACTGTTGGGCACTAACCCCGGTTAACGAGGTCATGAACAAAAACAAGCTTGTTGCAGTAATTAAATTTCGTTTCATAATGTCAAATTTGAAAGTTAAAAATTATTATTTTATGTTATATAAATAAATACAACATTTATTATATACCCCTTTTTTATTAGGTGTTGTTTTCAAATTAATAATAAATTCAGGTTAACCACCCTGTATTTTTTAATTTTGTTTCAAAAATGTAGTATTTTTATTATTGGATCTTTCTTTTTGATTAAATAATCATACGAATTAACATATTTTTAATATTTAAATTAAAAAATAGACATTTTTCTGTTTTTTATCTATCATATAAAGAATAATGTCATAAATTAATTATAATTATTTATAAATTGTAAATTATATTATGAAATTAGAACTAATTACTCCTGTATAATATTTGGCGAGAGAATGTATCCGGAAGAGCTAGTCCTGGAAAAAATCAGGCAGTAGTGAAATTATCCTACTGGATTATTCTATGGTATATAGTAAAAATAATGGTTATTGTAATGTGGGAATAAAAATCTTTATATATAAGGTTTATAGAAGATGAATGACAGGAATCGACGAACGAAGCAAGTTTAGTTGCAAAGCTTGCTTTGGCTATTCCTTTCAATCAGTAAAGCAAGCAGACGAAAAACCATTTTAAGTGTCTAACAATAAATTCAAAAGTCTTAAATAGAAAGTTAGCCTATAGTGCTGCAAATATGAGTTATTTATCAATCGTTGAATGAGTTAATACTATTTGTAAATGAACTTTTTTGGACAGGCATAATATAGCCGGCAGATTTTTCGGACGGACTTTAGTATATTAGGTTACCAGTCCGAATTACTATGGTAATACCCCTGTTGACTATTTTATAAAATCTCGTTAACAATCTCATTTTTAGTCGCTAATGTCCTGTTTGTTATCATGATAAAGTGATATTGCGCTGCGCAATCACGGACTATTTTACAAAAAATCATATATCAAAGCTGGTCATATTTGAAAGAAATTAGTTCGCCTCTAACCATATCTTTTGATCTTGTATAAAAAATAATGGGAATTTTTTTATCGAGTTTATATTCGGGGACAGTAATTTCGATAGTTGCTTTTTCACCGGGTTCTATCCTTATCTTTTCAGAACCGGATGTCAGGGGGACAGACGAAATTTCTCGTTTGTCTTGTTGAATACCAAGCGAAGGTTCTGAAACATGATCAGTATAAATGGGATGATTATTTGTGTTGGTTAGAACAAAATTAAGTTTTATAGCTGATTTATTTTTTCCTGTTTTTGCCAGATTGATTTTAAGTCCTTCGAGTGATTGAAATTCCTCAATTATAATATATCCTTTCATTTTTCCGGTAACCATTCTTTGAAGATTCGGCGGATCCAGGTCTTTTGATTGTATTGCAAAGACTTCTTTGCCCTCTGCACATTTCTCATAGTCCCAAAGATCATACTGACTGTACCGGTAATAAGGAGTTGCCAGGTAAGCTGCTGAATCGCCTGTATAAAAAATATAGTTGCTTATGGCTGCATAATTGTTGAAAAATCCCACTGTCTTGTCTCCTGCCATATTTTTTATTTCCCTAGCGTGTTCTTTTTTGTTATAAAAGGTGATTTTAATATGGCCAACATTGGGGATTATATCCAGAGCAAAATAGATTCTCGCAAGGAACATCAATATAATCACAGGTATGGCCAGACGTTTGAACCATATTTTAATTTTAGGATCTGAAGATATTAAAGGATAAACAATCAGCATCATCATAGGGGTAATTGCTGCTGTCCAGTGCGCTTCTATGCGGTTTTTAAAACTCATTAAGAAAAATAAGATGTAGAAACCGGCAATATTAAAAATAAGTGCCCGGTCAAATTTGTTTTTAATTTTAAATCCTGCCAGTTTCCAGAATACGAGGACACCTGTAAGGGGACCGGCCATGATTAACTGATCAAGTAAATACGGTAAAACATATTTTAGCCGAAACGGCTTTGTGCGCTCAATAAGATGATATTTAAAAGTGGGGAATTCATTCTCTGCCTGCCATAGTATGTGAGGAATAAGCAATATAATTGCAAGAACAACAACAATCCAGAAGTATTTTTGCCTGAGAAGTTTCAGGTTGGAAAGAACTGTAAAGCCGATTATAAGGAAAGCATGATATTTACTGTAAATCATGGCTGCAACCACAATTGCCAGTAAAACAGAAAGCCTGATTGTTGGTTTGTTTAAAAATTTCCTGTAAAGAATCAAAAAGATAAGTGTGAAAAACAGTAAAGGAATATCAGGGAGAGCAATAAATCCTGCTATATGAGTGTGAATTAAAGGAAATGAAAAAACAAAAACAGAAAGGAAAAGAAGATCTTTTTGTTCATTCAGTTCATTTAAAATAACAGCCAGGGTTATTGTGGACAGAATTACCAGGATCAGACGAATGCCGGCTTCTCCGGGCAAGAGCAAATGGCCTATATGGATCAGAAGAGCTATCATAGGCGGATGATCGAAATAACCCCACGCCATGTTTTGAGAATACAACCAATAGTATGATTCATCAGAATGCAGTCCGGTAAAAACAGCCTGTAAGAGGTTAATTATAAACCATCCTCCCAATATTAAATAATGATTTTTTTGAAGATTTTTCATTCGTTTAAAATTTTCTAATTACATGAAAATAAATTAATTAAAAATTTGAGAACTAATGGAACCGCTCCGCTCTCACATAAACTTTTTTAAACATTTTCTTTTGTGAAACGAGTCATGCATTATTTCCATTAAATGCTAAACATTTCTTTGACGAGTTCTATCTCATGCTTTTAAAAATTATGAATACTGATGAGATAAAATTTTTGTTTTAAAAAGTTCATGTTCGTTTCATCTAATTT
>CAZTAL010000151.1:0-35591 GCA_964611525.1 uncultured Prolixibacteraceae bacterium | reverse complement strand
CGCCCTTTTTAGACAAATTTAAAAAATTTATTCAGCTAATTTTTAGACATTTATAAAATAACATAAAGTATTAATCAATAAAAATTTTAGTTTTTATACAAACTAATTCATTATTAAATAAACTTTTCAAAAACATGTTTAATATACTAACATAGAGTTAAATCTGAAATATTAAAAGAATTCGACAATGGAAAACGCAGACTGGCATAATTTGGGATTTGGATACCGCGATACTGATTATAACATACGGTGTTATTACAGAAACGGACAATGGGGTGAACTTGAAATCAGTTCATCCAAAATTATTAATATACATATAGCGGCAACTTCCCTTCATTACGGACAGGAAGCATTTGAAGGATTAAAGGCTTTTAGAGGCAAAGACGGAAAAATTCGGATTTTCCGTATGGATGAAAATGCAAAGCGACTACAAAACTCATGTGAAGGTATTTTAATGCCTGAATTCCCGGTTAAAAAATTCCAGGAAGCAGTCCGGCTGTCAATAAAAATGAATAAAAGATTTGTTCCTCCCTATGAAAGTGATGCTTCTTTATATATCAGACCTTTATTAATCGGTACCGGACCTGAAATTGGCGTAAAGCCGGCAAATGAATACTTATTTATGATATTTGTAATGCCTGTTGGCCCATATTTCCCGGAAGGTTTCAAACCTACCGACCTGATAATAATGCGTAAATACGACCGGACAGCACCCCAGGGTACCGGGAAATACAAAGTAGGAGGTAATTACGCAGCAAGCATGGGCTCAGGCAAAATAGCCAAAGAAAAAGGCTTTTCCGCGGTACTTTATCTTGATAGCAAAGAAAAAAAATATATTGATGAATGCGGTCCGGCCAATTTTTTCGGAATTAAAAATAATACATACATCACTCCCCTTTCCGATTCCATTCTGCCATCAATAACTAATAAAAGTCTGATTACACTTGCCAAAGAAATGGGACTCGGCGTAGAACGGCGTAAAGTGCCTTATGAAGAACTTGAAGAATTTGAAGAAATTGGAGCATGTGGAACAGCCGCAGTTATCTCTCCCATCAAAGGTATCTACGACGCCGATCATGATAAATGGTTCAAATACGGAGAAAAACCCGGAAAATGGTGTACAAGATTGTATAATAAACTCCGGGCCATACAGTATGGTGAAGAACCGGATAAATATGGATGGGTAGAAATTGTAAAATAAATTTTACAACAAAAAATTTACTCGACAAAGCGGAAATCGGGATCAAAGCCACCTTTTAAGGCGATGAATATTCCGATTTTACCGAAATTATATACTGTCCGAAAAAAATTACTACTCATAAAAAAGTACCTTAAATTTTTTTAAAGTACTCATTTATTTAGAGTCTCTCCTCTTTATAGACAGCAACTATTTAACATACAACAACCTCTTCCCTTCATATTTCCACCATTTATCCGTGGCTTTGATATATATCACATGGACTCCTGGCTCAAGAGCAATTTTTTGTTCCGCTTCCCAGATATGTTCTGAAATTTTAAAAGCCCCAAGGTTTCTCCATGTCACCTCTCCAAGCTGCTTTTCCCTTTCCATAACAGCTAACCTTGCCGGATCCGGTTGTGGTACTCTTTTCATGCTTACCCATTCTCCATTATTTCCTATCCTCATTTTCACATCAGCTTCAGGTAAGGCATTGTATATATTAGCAGTTACCTTTAATGTTTCCATGCTATTTGCATTAACATATTCAGGAGCATCTATATACATTTGAAAATCTGCAGGCTTTTGGGCAGCCTTCCATCGTATCTTCCAATTATTATCATCAATATGAAGAATACCATACGAATTGGGAGTGCCATCCGACATCATGGCATGGGGTATACCATATTCATCGGGAGCACCCGTCCACCATGATCCGCATACTGTTCCCATGCTAACCAGATGATGAGGTTGTTCTCCCGAAAATCCAAATTCTTTACCAATATAATGATGATAATGCTGATGTGTATGCGCTGCCAGGGTAACGGTATTCGGATGACCGGCAATGAGATCATAAAAAGTTTTCTTTTCAGATTCATCTTTCCATTCAGTGGACTTTTCATATGGTATATGTGTAAGCAATACCAGCAGTTGATCTTTTTTTAAACGATCTATTTCATTCCTCAGAAATTCCATTTGATCCTCCCCCAAACCTGTCCTGTAGAAATGTCTTTCACCCTCAAATATCATTCGTATATCGTCCATGACAATAAAATGGACTGGTCCATAACTGAAAGAATAATAGGACGGTCCGAAGTTGCGGTACCATGCACCCCGGCCTTCGCTATTGTTATTACCTGAATAATCTATATCATGATTACCCGGAACATACCACCAAGGAATTCCTACAGTGGACAAACTTGAAGTCAAATGCTTAAACAGATCAAGATCATTGAAAACAACATCGCCGAGAGTTACGCCGAAAGCTGCATCAATACCGATAACTTCAGGCAGAACATCCTGTTCCATATAATAAATTTCCTTATGATCCCTAGGCTGCGTATCTCCAAAAACCAGCACTTTAAACTTCTTAGGCTCCTTTCTCAGGTAAAGAGGAAAGTTGACATTTTCAGGCAGTTCCCCTGTTGCTGATAAACCCTCGAACTGACTGCCGGAAATTCCATCGGAACTAAACAAATAATAAAAATGAGGCATTTGATTCTCACCAACCGGTACCATCCAGTTTCGTGGCTTAATAACAAATATCGCCGAGTTGTCCCTAAGTGGAAGTTCATAAAAACCTTTACGATTTGTAATTACAACCTCGCGCCCATTGGAAACAGCAATCCCCTTGAGCGGCTTGTCCTCTGACGGATCATAAAGTCTGTTACCATCTTTGTCATGGAAAACAATACCCTTTACTGTGGGTATATTCCGGGTATGAATACCTGATACTTTTTGAAAACCAGGCAATATAAACATCACTACCCACACTAAAATAAAAATTGATCTTTTCATATTCTATAAATATAAATGTAAAATTCTTCTTTTATTTAAATTTTATTTTCATTAGTGCAAACCACCACATTTTTAATAGTAGCAACCCATGTTTAAACCTTGAAATATTGGTATCACCATAAATTCTTTCCTGATACCGTATAGGCATATCAATGATTTTAAGATTGAGTTTAAAAGCACCGAACAATAGATCGAAATCACCGAAAGGATCGAAATCACCGAAATAGTTTCTGTTAGCGGCAAGTTTTATATAATCCTCTCTGAACATCACTTTTGTACCGCAAAGCGTATCTTTTATATGTTGTTCAAGCAGCCAACTAAATGCCAGACTAAAAAATTTATTACCCAATGTATTTAAAAAACGCATTGCATTTTTTTCCATAGGATATATAAGCCGTGTTCCATTAATAAAATCTCCCTTATTTTGAGCAATAGCCTTATAAAATTTGGGGAGTTGTTCCGGTGGGACAGTTAAATCCGCATCAAGAATCATTAATATATCCCCACTTGCAATTTTATACCCGGCCCTTACGGCATCTCCTTTGCCTTTTCCAGGCTGCTGTAAAATTTTTATATCATGCGTATTTCTATATTTTTCCGAAACTTTCTTTATCTTTTTCCATGTACCATCAGTACTATTTCCTTCCACAAATATTATCTCAATATGTTTACCAAATTCAGGGATTCTTAAAACAGCATTTTCAATATTTCCGCTTTCATTTCTTGCAGGAATTACTATTGATGTTGAATATTGATCTTTAATTTCGTCATTTTTAATATAATTTATTGGTCGAACAAAAGAAAACTTATTCAAAGCTAATGCATTAATGAGAGGTAATCTGGAAATAAATTTATTCAAAAAAGGAGAAAGAAGCGGGATATAAAAAGGAAAGATCATAGATGCATTTTGCCTGTATGTCTCAAAACCTGAAAGATATAATAAATTGGATAAATCATTCGACGAAATCCAGCTTTGCCTCGGACTCTTCTTTTTTATTTTTATAAATTCTGCAAACTTTATAAGGGGCTCCCAGAAATGATTGTAATAAGTAATAATTATCTTCGTTTTATCATGGCACACTTTGTCTAACCCCTCAAAAACAGCCTGTATATCAACTAAATAACCTATTAAATTCGACATTATGATCACATCAAATTTTTTATCAAGATCAATATTTTCAGCCGGACAACAAACAAAATCAATAGCAGGGAATTGTTTTCGTGCAGCATCTATCATATTTTGACTTATATCTATCCCTACCTTATTCTTTCCGTTAATATTTCCAATAAGTTCACCGGTACCACAACCTATTTCCAGAACACTAGAATCATTATCAATAAAAAAATTACAGTATTCAGTGATACTATCCCAGTAATAACTTTTCCTTTTACGATAATGAATCCTTGTCTTTGCTGCCTCATCAAAATATTCGACTATGCTGACTTTTTTATTTTTATTAATATCCATAAATTCAGTATAAAAACTAAAATTTCTCTTTATAAAATCTTTATGTCTCTTTTATATAATTATAAATCAATTTGATAAATTTTACTAATTTATCTGAAAATGGCTCTTCACGCCATTTTAAATTTAAATATCAGGATAAATAATTCTGTATAATTCTGCTTTTTCATCCTGCCCTACTTCATATACCTTTCTGAAAACATTAGGATACTTAAATCTTATAATTTGCATATACCGCTTAACAGTAGTGATTGTACGATTTGTTTTTTTATCAGGTATAGCCCGCAAATTTGCACTAATAATGTAATCTACATCAGAATTTTCTAAACGTTTCAACAATTTGTCGGGAGAAAAAAGAAACAAGGTTGAAAAACTATTTTTTAGCTCTGAAGAATTAATGACATATTTTTGATCAATTGTCTCCAACTTTTCTTCCGATTCAAAAAGAAAATAAAATTTATTTGCTGCAAACTCTTCACTGACTGGCACTCCGTAAAATATTCCGTAAATCATTTCTCTTCTGAATTTCTGCGCCGTTTTATCATCTGCCGGTACTGCATATAAAATACTATTCTCATCAACCAATGAATCAATCGCTGTAGTGGTTACAGTAGAAATTCCATAAAATATTTTCTTCCCGTAAATAAATGCCATTCCCGGTTTTCGACAGGCTATCAATGCTGTATCAGGAAGTTGTTCTCCTGCCACTGCACACATCTTCAGATAATTTTCCCAGTCAGGATTATATCCATAGTACATATTCCCCGCTAAACTGGCCTGAAGCACATCCTTATTTTCACTAATTTTTTCTGAAGTGACATTCATTGTCAAAAACAAAATAATCGCCCCTGCGGAATAGGGAATAATCTTCAAAAATTTATAGGGAACTAGTCGGAAAAGCTCAAACAATCCATACATTATACCCAATAACATAAAAGGAAAAACGGGCACTATCAATCGATCCTGGTCCCACACTTTTTGAACAGATAAAAAAGTTATTCCCAGAAAAACACCGAGATATATAATAGAAAAAAATATATACTTGTTTTTTCTGAAAGAGTACACAAGTGCAAATAAAATAATACCATAAAATAATATTGTTAAAACCGGCTCAATAGTGAGCGCATCGTAAGGTCTTAATCCTAAAAATCTAAAAAAATGTTTTGAAATATATAAATTCGAATTATCAATCAAACGATTAAAAAACCCCCAAAAATCTTCCTTCCCCAAAGCAGCTTTATAAGGATCTTTTTGCATCAGAGTTTCTAACTGCGAACTGAACTGATTGCCGCTAATACCCCAAAATATATTTTTCGCAATACGAACCAAAAAATAAAATACCGTAAAAGAAAAAAAAGAAAAAAACAACTTTTTCCACTTCTTTTCAGAACCCCAAAACAGAAGTACTGCAATAATTCCGGCTAATCCGACTGTTTTTGCCATATAAAGGGCAACAGAAAGTAACCCCAAAATTATGTAATGAACCAATTTGTTCCCGGGCTTATCAATAAATTTAAAAATATAATATATAAACAACAATTGAAAAAACATAAAAAATGCTTCGCTAAAAGTAAAAGAAGCATAGTATGCAATATAAAAATTGATAGCAACAATAAATACAATAAGAAAAAGCAAAACGGAATTGATATTGCCTTTATAAGATTTGAAAAAAAAATAAAATGATAATAACAAAAAAACAGCAGAAGTAATTTTCAGCCAGGGAAGTGATACACCGACAAATGCGATTGGAATAGCAAGGAAAATAGAATAAAGCGGACTGTGCCAGGTTGGAAATTCTCCATATTTTAAGAATTTATACCCTGACATAATATAGGTTGAATCATCACCAGCAATATTTATCCGTATATCAAAAAGTTTAAAAAAAATAAAAGCTGAAAGCAAAGCAGAAAAAGCAAAAATCCAATCACTTCTATAATATAAAAATTCATTTAGCCTTTCAATTACAGATTTCTTCTTTGCCTGCTTATTTTTTTTCATTTGAATTTAATTTAATTAATAATCAATTATTTAAAAAAATTTTATCCCCTAATCCCAATTACTTTTCCCTGTGACCAAAAAAGTAATCAAAAAAGACACCTCTGAAGAAAAAACAATTAATAATCATTCCTTATCAACGAACTTTTTAAAAAAATTTCCAATTTTACTAAAATAACTAATTAAAAAATATTTGCTCATATTTTTCGGGAATTTGCATATTAATTGAATCATCTAGTTCGGTTGAAAATCCATTCATCTTTATATTTAACTGAATATATTCAATTTCAGAAATAACATTTATTTCAATAGAACCGGGAAATTCATTATTTTTCACTTTAACATAGTCATCAAAAATAATTTTCAGTTCACGATCCGTCTTTACATCATATCTGATATATTTATTCAACGTAAAATTTTGCGGATTAAAATACATTTCCTGATACACTTCATTCATTTTTACTGATGGATTCATATCTCCATCTGTATATTCTTTTTTATCCCGGTCCCCTGATTTCAACACATACATACCTTCCTTAACAGACGAGCTAAATCTGTTATAATTTTCATTTCCGGTTTCCCCGGCAAACAAAAATATATCATTGGATAAAATTGACTGTACAGTATAAAAATCGATATATATATTAAATAGTTTATGTAAAAATGTATAATCATCTATAAAATAATTGCGATCCAGATAATTCACATATATCAAACTATCAGGAGTAAGCAATACACGCCCTAGCGGAATATTTATCTTACTGATTGAAAGCAATATTTTTTTATCTTTTTTTGCTTTTAAACTTATTCTGAAATTTGCATTTGTTTCGCTGTCCGAAAAATGGCAAAAAATACGGCTGATTGAAAAATCATCATACTTTAAAGTATTTTGCTCTATCTTCCGCAAAAGTTTATCTCTGTTGACAGGTCTGATTTTTTCAGTGGGAAGTTCACGTGGAGTACGACACGAAAATAGGCAAGGCAACAAAATTATCAGGAATATAAACACACGATACACATAATAAAAATTATTCCTTTTTATTAATAAATTATTTTTTACCTGTGATAAGAACTGACAAGATAATGCCAACACTGATAAGAATCCCAATATTCTTTTTCTATCATCCTTATCTGCTTTTTTTATCTTTATGAAAAAACATGCCCTTTTCATCCTTGTAATACTCCTTATCTAGTCCTCAAAATACTTTTTTTCTTGTATTTTCCGCTTAAGAGTATCAGAATCTCCTCCCTTTTCTTCAGCCTTCTTCCAATATTTCATTGCTTCTTCAGTATTCCCCAGTTTAAATAAAATATCTCCATAATGCTCATAAAGCGTTGGATTTTCTTCTTCATCATAATTTATAGCAGATTCCATATAAAATTTAGCAAGTGAATACTCTCCTTTTTTAAACAATACCCATGCATAAGTATCCAGATAAGTGGAATTTTCGGGAAATAGTTCTATAACTCGTCCACTCAGCCGTTCAGCTTTATCAAGATTTTTTCCTGCCAGTGACAGATAATATGCATAATTGTTAAGAGCAATATGATTATCGGGATCAAGTTCAACGGATTTGTCAAAAAGATCAAAAGCTTCCTGTTCCTTTCCTGTTTTATAGAACGCCTCACCTTTTAACATTAAAAACTGACCTTCCATGCGATCATTATCAATCACATATGTAATACCTTCATCTGCAATGGAAACTGTTTCTTCAAAATTTTCCATTTGAAGACATGCTATGGCATTTAAAAAATATACTTGTGGCTGATTAGGAAAATAATCCATTGCTTTTTTGCTATGTTCATACAAACTTTGCCAATCCTGTAGGTCATTATCAATATATAGTACTCTCTCCCAAAGCATGTAGTCATTCTTTTCTTTTTCAAGTGATTTTAGAAGCTCTTCTCGTGCTTCTTCCAACCTATTCTGCTTTAAAAGGCTTTCTGCACGGACAGTATATACCAGTGGCTCATCGGGATAAACTTCTGCAAGAATCTGTATCAATTCCTCCTCTTGTTCCGGCGTCAGACTGACATCTGACGCTGCATTGGTAAGCATCAAGTAAAGCTGAAGTTTAGATTGTATCTCAACTTCTTCGTTACGAAATCCTTTTATTGTTTCCTGATAAGCTTTATCTATATCACCCGATTTTAAATAATAATTGGCAAGTGAAAAATGTACAAAACCATTATCCGGATCTATTTCCTGTATTTTATGATAATAATTTAATGCTTTTATCGAATCTCCCTGACTTTGATATAAATCGGCCATAAGACCATAATACCGGGGTTCATCAGGATCGAATTCAATTAATTTTTGTATTTCATTAAACGCTTTTTCTATTTCACCTTTCGAAACATACAATTGTTGTTTTGCAACAGAAATCTGTTCATTTATTCCTACCTTTTGTTCCATTTGATCATAAATCCCGATAGCTTCATCATACTTTTCAGCCTTTGATAACATACTTGCTTCCATGAACATATACTCAAAATTTTCAGGGTCCTTTTCAAGTAACTGATTATAAATATCAGCCGCCTGTTCATGCTTGTTCGTTTGCTGATATATTTTAGCAAGTAATAACTTATACCATTTATTTTCAGAATTATAAGAAATAGCCTTTTCGAGCAACAGTGATGCGCTCATTAGATCATTGTTCTCTGCATGAATTCTGGCCAGCTCATACATCGCGGCTGATGATTCGGGATTAATTTCCAGGCAACCTGATAAATTTTGTATTGCTTCCTGTGCATTACCAAGTACTTTTTCCTTTATGGCTTCCACAAACAGATATTCAAATTGCTTCTGTTTTTGTTCTTCTTCATATAATTCTTCCTTATCTATTTCTTCTTCTGTATTTTGCACCTTGGTCCCGGATATCTCTTTGCCACCCGAACAGGCAAAAATAAAAACCGCAGGAAGAATAAAAAATATCAGTTGTATAATGATTACTTTAACTTTCATTCATTTACTTTTTACCAGTATGACCAAACCCTCCTGCTCCCCGTTTAGTATCATTAAGAGCATTAACTAATTTCCAGTCAACTTTTTCATGAGATGCAACAACCATTTGACATATCCTGTCACCATTTTCAATTATAACATCTTTGTTCGACAGGTTGACTAAAATCACTTTCACTTCACCACGATAGTCAGCATCAATAGTTCCGGGCGTATTTAAAACAGTTATTCCTTTTTTTATTGCTATTCCGCTTCTTGGCCTTATTTGAGCCTCATAACCTTCGGGCAGTTCAATAAATAATCCCGTAGATACCAATTGCCGCTCTAAAGGTTTTAATATCAACGGTTCATTTAAAAATGCCCTTATATCCATGCCTGCTGACATATGGGTGCTATATTCAGGCAGATCATTATTCGATTTATTAACTATTCTGACTAACATTAAATATCGATTTTTATGATCCGCTAAGATATATATTTTATATTTTACAGCACGATGTATTAATAATATTTATAAAATATGAACAGATTTTAATTTATTGGTAAACAATCAAATAATCATTAATCCGGCAATGATGTCATCTGAAGTGAAAAGTCCTTGACGGCTCAGTAAATAAATATTATTCAGCCTTTCCATTTTTTTTAATGATATAAATTTTTCCGCTGCACCCATAAAATATTTAAGATTGTTCTTTCCATACTCTTTCTCAATAATAAAAGCAGACACTCCCCATTTAGTTCTGAGATTTGTTAATATATACTCATTATATTTATCATTCAATCCCAAATGTTCAGATATGGAAAAGGGCTTATTGTTTTCAACAGCCTTTATATATCTTTCAAGATTGCTGATATTCCATCTGCGTGATTTTCCGTTATAAGAATGGGCTGAGGCTCCCAGACCCAGATACTCCTTTCCTGTCCAGTATGACGTATTATGAACAGAATACATGCTGTTCTTTGCAAAATTAGAAATTTCATAATGTTCAAAACCAGCCTTGCCTGTTTCCTCCATCAATATTTCAAACTGGTTAAAGCTTTCTTCTTCAGATAATTCCCTGATTTTATCATTTTTCAGCCAATCGTAAAAAACTGTTCCTTTATGATAGGTAATATGGTAAGCGGAAAGATGGACTACAGGCAATAAAAATACTTGGTTCAGATTTGATTTCCATTGCTGCCTGGTTAATCCTGGAAAACCGTAAATAAGATCAACACTTATATTTGTAAAACCTGCTGCTCCAGCATTTATGACTGAATCAACGGCTTGTTTAACATTATGTCTTCGGTTCATTTGTTTTAAATGACTATCATGTAGCGATTGTACTCCGATACTCAACCTGTTTACCCCGGCATTCCGTAAATCATTTAAATAATTAATATCAAGATCATCCGGATTGGCTTCAAGGGTTATCTCTGCATTTTCAGAAACAATAAAATTTTTATTTATAAATGCAATAATTGTAATAATTTGCTCAATGTTGAGAACAGAGGGAGTTCCTCCTCCAAGATATACAGTTTTTATTACTTCATTGCCCAGATAATTCCTGCGAAGCATGATTTCCTTTTTTAAAGCATTTATAAATGCTCCTGTCAAATTTATCTTTATGCTCTTATAAAAATCACAATAAAAACATTTTTGCCGGCAAAAAGGAATATGTATATATATACCTGCCATACTATTTTTTTACTTTGCTTAAAAATATTGTCAGTCAAATATAGTACTATGCTGTTGCAAGTGAGACTATAAACTATTATATTGGCGGCATAATGATAAGAAAGGGCGCATAATATTTACAGCTTCTTTCAAAATTAGTAAATAATCAAAATGAATATATGAAAATCCGACTATTCTATAAACCTTTAATTTGGATTGGACTAATTTGTTATGGTTTGTATTTACCTGTTGCCAACCTTCCTCAAAAACCATTTTTCAGTATTCCCTATTTTGATAAAATTGTTCATTTTGGACTATTCTTCGTTTTATGTCTACTACTATTCAAGCCATTTAAAATACTTAAAAAAAATCATCTGTTACTGGCACCTTCAATTTCAATATTTCTCGGAGCGGTTTTTGAACTAACCCAACAATTAGTTTCCAGTAGCAGAAACAGCAATATTTATGATTTTATTGCTAACTTTTTAGGAATATCGGCTTCGCTAATTTTTTATTACTTATGCATTTACAATACAAAATATGAAAAATATCTTTAATAATTAATATTTCATTATATCCTCATATTTCTCAATATCTTTACTTATTAAAGCTAGACTTGTCTCTTTATAAAATTTTATAATTTTTTTTCTTAGCTTATCATATTGAGCATGAACAGGACATAATGGTTTTTCAGGATCATATGTATGACATGGCTCCAATCCGATCATACAAGTCGTAAAAAATTTTTTACCATCTACATTTATCACAATATCATAAAGAGTAATTTCTTTTGCACTTTGGGCCAGAGTAAAACCACCATGCGGACCCTTTGTGGAAACAAGAATTTCTTTTTTTACAAGATTTTGCAATATTTTTCCTAAAAAAAAAGGTGATAATTTCAAGTCTTTTGAAATTTTTTTAATCCCTATAAGTTTGTTTGGTCCGGAAAAAGTAGCAAGATAAATAAGTGACCTCAGAGCATATTTACATGTATTCGATAACATCGTCTTTTTTTACAATAACATATAAATATTATTAATGTTTAATTGGAATTTTTGAAATCCTGCGGGCATGCCTTCCTCCCTGAAATTCTGTATTTAAAAAAACTTCAACAATTTCTTGTGCTTCTTTTTTTGAAACAAATCGTCCCGGAATTGCACATATATTTGCATTATTGTGCTGTTTGGCCAACTCAGCAATTTTAGGCTTCCAGCAAACAGCCGATCTTATATTTTGATATTTATTGGCTGTAATACTAATTCCTTGTCCACTTCCGCAAAAAGTTATTCCGATATCATATTCTCCTTTTTCTATAGCCCGGGCAATTAAATGTGCATAATCGGGATAATCGCAGCTTTCATCCGTATAACAACCAAAATCTTTATAATCAATTCCCTTTTTATTTAAAAATTCAATAATGTTTTGTTTTCTTTCAAAGCCAGCATGATCACTGGCAAGTGCAACAACTTTCCCTTTTAATTTATTCATCAGTTAAAAATTTTATAATTGTTTGTAAAAAAACTATTTAAAAATTTAAGAACATATGTAATCCTGCTTCACTATGTCAGGCAGACAAGGCGCTTTACTTTCCCATATTCATTTATGATCGTTTCATAAAATATTAGTGCAAACATACGAAAGTCCATCTGTAAAATCCGCTGACTGCGTTATGCTTCGTCCTCCAAATTTATTCAGGGGAGCCTTGTTCTCAAAATGGTCATCTGTGAAATAGTAAATTTACATTTTCAGACTTCACAAAATTTCTATTCCGCAATCTTGACTTTATGGACAGCCACTATTAATGATGGCATACTTTTTTTATCTTATTTTTATATTAAACAAACTTTTTATTTCATTTCTTTCCAATATATATACTGAGATAAAATAAAACAACAAAAATATTACATTGGCAAAATATTTTAAAATATCATTTAAAGATTGTGTAAAATAAGAAAGAGCAAAAATGAATAGAGCAATCAAAAAATACACACCTATTCTTTTCAGATTATATGGAATGTGATAATATTTTTGTCCAAGTAAATACGAAATAACCATCATTGTAAAATAACATATAAAAACAGCTATTGCAGAACCCGCATACCCAATAACAGGAATAAGCAAAATATTAATTATTAATGTAATAGCAGCTCCTATTAACGCAATGTATGCCCCAAAGCTTGTTAAATCTTTAAGTTTATACCATAATGACAAAACAAAATAGATACCAAAAAACAAATTTGCCATTAAAATTACAGGAACAATTCCTAAGCCTTCATGATATTCAGGTGCAATTATTATTTTAATCACATCAATAAAAAGTACCATAGCGAGAAAAATAAATAAACCAAAAATCACGAAATATTTCATAATCTTGCTATATATCTGGCTATCTTCCAGTGAACTACCTCTGGAAAAGAAGAAAGGTTCAAATGCGTAACGAAAAGACTGAATAAACATATTCATTAATACAGCCAGTTTATAATTAGCTCCATAAACTCCAACCTGAAACATCGGGTTATTTTCATCCGGTACTAAAAAAGGAATAAGTATTTTATCAATATTCTGATTAATCATTCCGGCAAGACCAACAATTAATATTGGAAATCCATAACCAAGCATTTGTTTTAGTATCCGAGAATCAAACTTCAAATTAACTTTCAATATTTCAGGTAAAAGTAATATCAAAATCAGTGCTGAAGCAAGCAGATTAGAGATAAAAACATACCCAACACCTATATTTGCTGAATAAACAACATTAACTAAAGAATCCGGATTTTTCTCTAGAAATGCCGGACAAAAAGTCAAAAAGAAAAGATTAAAACCAATATTAAATCCAATACCTAATAATTTAACTGAAGCAAATTTTACCGGTTTGTTATATAATCTAAGGCGTGCAAAAGGAATAGCAGTAAATGCATCCAAACCAAGTATTATCGATAACCATAATATATACTCAGGGTGATCCGGATAATTTATTAATGCGGCTATATCATTTTTGAAAAATAAAACTAAAATAATAAATGAGCTTGAGGTACAAAAAAGAGAAACGAGGGAAGTAGAGTATATCTTTTCCGGATTTTCACTTTTTGAAGCATACCTGAAAAAAGAAGTCTCCATACCATATATGAGCAATACCAGAAAAAAGGCTACATATGAATAAAGGTTGGTAACTACACCAAAAACTTCCGGTATAAAAAGAAATGAATAATATGGTACAAGCCACCAGTTTAAAAACCTTCCAATTATGCTGCTCATTCCGTAAATGGCAGTATCTCCCGCTATCTTCTTAAATGGATTCAATATATTTTTATTTTAAAACAAAGATATAATTTACTGTATATTTATTATAGCACTTCCCTTTTTATTAAAAATCTATCCATGTTCTAAATTACATGTCGCTCATGTAAGCAGTTATAAATAATTTTTCAACAAGACAACACCCAGGCTTTTGATAATTATAATTGACCTTTCCTATATCAACATACACTATAGAATTTAATAACGATTTCATTTTAGTTATTCAGGTTTTATTTATTTTTATAGTTTTATAAACTTATGATGATTATAATTTAGATATACAAAAATATGAATAAATCGCTTTTCCCTGTTTTTTTTATATTTTGTCTGCTTGTAATATTTTTTTCATGCTCCAATAAACCAAAACGCTCGCGCAAACCGGTAAGTTCCATTACAATAATTCCCAAAGTAAAAAATTACATTTATGGTCATACTGTATCTGTAAATGTTAAAACAAAAGTAAAAAATGGTGAAATAGACACAATAAACCTTTATTACAATGATTCAATTCTCCGGCAAACCGATCAGTTAGATTTTACAATAAAAGGATTAAAAATAAATTCACTTGGTAAAAATTATTTGAGAGTTACAGCTTCTAAAACCGACGGAATCAAAAACACCAGAATTATTTCTTTTAATACCGTTTCTGATATAGAACCTAACAAATTGCAATATTCAGTAATAAATGATTATCCGCATAATAAAAAATTTTATACTCAGGGATTAGAATTCTATAACGGTTATCTATATGAAGGTACCGGAGAAAAAGGATCATCCGGAATATTCAAAATAAATTTACCTACAGGGAAAATATTAAGGCAGCATATGATTGACAAACAATATTTTGGAGAAGGAATTACCATTTTAAATGATAAAATTTATCAACTTACTTATCGTTCTCAAAAAGGATTTATATATGATATAGATAATTTTTCCGTAGTTGACAGTTTTCAATATAGTTCAAAAGAAGGATGGGGACTTACCAATGACGGTCATAATTTAATAATGAGCAATGGCACCAATGAATTAATATGGCTCGATCCGTCTGATTTTTCAGAAATAAAAAAAATTCAAACAGCTAATAATAAAGAAATTATCAATTACTTGAATGAACTGGAATATATTGACAAAAAAATTTATGCTAATGTATACACTACAAATCTAATTATCATTATTGATCCTAAAACAGGTAAGGTTTTATCAGAAATTAATCTGGAGGGTATTATAAATATGTACAAAAATCCTTCTGATACCATTGATTATCTAAATGGTATAGCCTATGATGCAGAAAAAGAGAGACTTTTTGTAACAGGAAAATGGTGGCCGCGTCTGTTTGAAATTGAATTAAAATTTTCACAATGAATTTAATATAACTTAAAAATCCATAGACTGACAAGAATACCATCTTTCTAAAATAAAGAAGAAATTTTTATTACACTATTTAAAAAAGAGTAGGATTATTTCCATAATTAATCCTTCCGATATGTTTATATGCAAGTTCTGTAGCTTCCCTTCCCCTTGGTGTACGTTTAATAAATCCTTCTTTAATAAGAAATGGTTCATAAACTTCCTCTATTGTTCCATTGTCCTCCCCTACAGCAGTTGCTATAGTATTAATACCTACTGGTCCACCCTTAAATTTATCAATTATACATGATAAAATGCGATTATCCATTTCATCAAGACCATCTTTATCTATATTGAGAGCCTTAAGTGACATTTTGGTGATCTCCATATCTATTATTCCACTTCCCTTTACTTGTGCAAAATCGCGTACACGACGCAATAATGAATTGACAATTCTCGGGGTTCCCCTGCTTCTGCTGGCAATTTCGAATGCAGCATTTTCAGTTATTTTAACATTAAGAATACGTGCTGATCTTTTAACAATTCCCGTTAAAACTTCATAATCATAATATTCTAAATGTGAATTGATTCCAAAGCGGGCACGCAAAGGAGAAGTTAACAGTCCTGAACGCGTTGTCGCACCGATTAATGTAAAGGGGTTAAGTTCAAGTTGTACAGAGCGGGCACTTGGACCTTTATCTATCATAATATCTATACGAAAATCTTCCATTGCAGAATAAAGATATTCTTCAACAACAGGAGATAATCTGTGTATTTCATCTATAAAAAGTACATCTCTTGCTTCAAGGTTTGTCAGCAAACCTGCCAAATCACCTGGTTTATCAAGAACAGGTCCTGATGATATTTTTATACCTACTCCTAATTCATTCGCAATAATATGTGATAAAGTAGTTTTTCCCAATCCAGGTGGTCCATGCAGCAACACGTGATCCATTGCTTCATATCGCATAGAAGCAGCCTTAACAAAAACTTCAAGGTTTTCTACAATTTGCTTTTGACCCTTAAAATCAGCAAAATGCAAAGGACGTAATTTAAAATCAAGTTCCTTTTCATTCTCAGAATAATTATTACCTCTTATATCCAGGTCTCCTGTCATTAACTTCCTAATAATATATTATCAATTACTCGATATAAATCTTTTGCCGTAAATGGTTTAGCCAGATATTCATTCATTCCTGCCTTAATACATTTTTCCTTATCATTGTCAAGAGTATTGGCAGTAAGTGCAACAATTGGAATTTTATTTTTTTTCCCATTTATTTCTTCATATTTCCTAATTTCTTTGGAAATTTCATAACCATTTTTTTCAGGAAGCATAATATCCATAAAAATTAAATCCAACGATTCATTTTTTACTAAATCCATTGCTTCTTTCCAGTTGGTCGCAGTAATTACCTCATAGTTACGTTTTTTTAAATGAAACGCAACTACTTTCTGATTAAGTATATTATCTTCTACTAATAATATTTTCAAAATGAACTATATTATATTTTATTATATATAATGTAATATTTAATAATGTTTATGATATTCTGTTTATATCTGTTAATTTATTTTTTTAAATTTTTATAAATATAATTTAATCATATTAAATAACAAATTATTAAAAGATTTGAATTTATAATTTATTGATTATCAATATAATATATTAAAATAATAACATTGTTTTATAAATTTTTCAAAAACTGTATTTATTTTTCAACAAGTTTATTTGTTGTGAAAAAATAGATGAAAATTTATTAAAGATATTATTTTATTTTTCAGAATAATTACAATATATAAATTTTAGAAGAATGCAAATTTTATTATAAAAGATTACTTTTGTTTTATAAAAGACATATGAACAATAAAATTTATTTTAAGGTATTATAAAACACTATATTCTTGGTAAATAGAAATTATGACAAAAGATTTTAACATACTTGTTAAAAAACTGAGATTATTTAGGACTAAATATTATAGTTATAGAGTTATAAGAGGCTTAATGTTTACTTTTTTCCTCCTAATAATTGTTTTTCTGTTTTTTACAATACTTGAATACTTTGTATATATGCCTTCAGGTGTGCGAATTATTATTGTATACAGTTTTTTTGTTTTTGCCACATTTTTGCTTATACATTTCGTTATTATTCCTTTATTAAAATTGCTTAATATTATTAAACCTCTGGATATAAAATCAAGTTCTGTTTTTATTCAGGATCATTTTAGTGAAATAAAGGATAGATTACTGAATATCATTGAGCTATCTGAAATTAAAGACAAAGCTTATTCTGCTGATATTATTAATGCAAGTATTGATCAGAAAATTAATGAGCTAAGTTTTTTTGATTTCAAAGAAGCTGTTCAGTTTAGAAATCTGAAAATGATATTTATTTATTTTCTTTTGAGCATACTTGTGACATCTGGTTTTTTTATTATCAAAAAATCTGTTTTCACCAGTTCCTTGCACAGAATTATTCATTATAAAACAGAATTTATTAAACCGGCTCCTTATAATTTCATTCTTTTAAATAATAAATTGGAAACCACAAAGGGGGAATCTTTTAAAATATTGCTGGAATGTAAAGGAGATGAGTTGCCTCATATTGTTTATATTAATATTGAAGGAAATAATTATTTAATGAGCAATATTTCAGCAGGAAAATATGAATTTGATATTGCTTCTGTTATTAATCCTGTTAATTTTTATTTTACTGATTTAAAATATAAATCTGAAAAATATTTTCTTGATATTTTGCCTGCACCGGGAATTAATAATTTCACTACTGAAGTTCAGCCACCTTCCTATACAGGAATTTCAGATGAAAAATATGATAATGTTGGAGATTTGCATGTTCCTAATGGTACAAAAATTAAATGGAATTTTAAAGGTATAGATATTGATACATTATATATATCTTTTTCAGATTCAACAGTAATAGGTGCAGATAAATCAGACCAAGGATTTAAGGTTAGTAAAATTTTTTATAGATCAGAAAATTATAATGTATTTGTAAAAAATAATTTAACTGAACCAGAGCTTGCCTTATCATACTCTATTGATATAATACCTGATCTTTATCCTGAAATTAAAATTATCCGAGTACAGGATTCGCTTAGAATGACTCGTTACTATTTTAAGGGTATTATAGGTGACGATTATGGATTTTCCGCACTTAGTTTTCATTACAACGTGGATAATCATGATTCTACTGTTGCCATACCTTTTGTCAAGAATTTAACTGATCAGGATTTCTATTTTGGTTATGATTTTGCAGAGGTATCTGCTGCTTCAGAAAATATTACTTACTATTTTTCTGTTACGGACAATGATGTTGTAAATAATTATAAAACAACTACATCAAATAGTTTTACTATATCCCTCCCTGGCAAGAATGAAATAGCAGTAACGGAAAATGAAAAATTTGATAATCTGGAGAAAATGTTAAAAGAAAGCCAGAATCTCGCAAATGAAATACAAGATGATATTAATAATCTTAGGTTGAAAAATATGAATTCAAATATTTCGGATTGGGAAAAATCGCAAATGGTTAATGATATAGTTACTAAACAGAACAGATTGGAAAATTTGTATGAAAAAATCAAAATCAATAATGAAGAATTGAATAACTACACAAATTCATTTAATAAACAGAATGAAGAAATACGTCAAAAACAACAACAAATTGAAAAATTGTTGGATGAAGTATTTACGGATGAATTAAAAAAATTACTTGAGGAATTTAACGAATTGGCTGAGAAATTTGATGGTAAAAAATTAAATCGCTTATCGGATAAAATGAATTTGACATATGAGGATTTACAGAAACAATTGGATAGAAATCTTGAGATGCTTAAAAAAATGAAAGTGGAACAAAAATTGCAAAATGTAATTGATGAAATGAGGAAAATGGCTCTCGAGGAAGATAGTTTTTCAAGGGAAATTAAAGAAAATGAAAATTTTGAGGAAATTGAGAATAAAGTACGTAAGCATCAAAATGAGTTGCCAAAGATTAAAAATGATTTTAATAATGCATTGGAACTGAATAATAAATTGAATAATAAATTTCATTTCGATGATTTTGATTTGGAATTTGAGGATATTAACTTAAGTATAGAAGAGAGTCTGGATCAAATTAAAGTCCACAGAAGAAAGAAATCAATAGAGAACATAAAAAGAACATCAAAGAAATTAGAAAATACTGCATTTGCGATGCAACAAATGTTGGATTCAAATGAAATAAGGGAAAAAACTGAAAATATTGATAATCTGAGGCAAATACTTAGTAATCTTATTTTTATGTCATTTAAGCAAGAGGAAATTCTTAAAGATCTTAATAATATAAGTGTGGAAGATCCGGTTTTAAATACTCTTAATTTTGAGCAAAAGAAAATTAAAGATCAAAGTGAAATAGTAAGTGATTCATTATACGCTTTAGCTGGTCGTACTCCTCAAATTAATACTTTAGTTAATAATGAATTATTATCTTTAAGATTGAATCTTGATAAAGTTTGTGATCAGATGGAAGAGGGATTATTTTCAAATGCTAAAAGTAGTCAACAGTATATTATGACTGCAATTAATAATTTAGCATTGATGTTAAATGAAGCACTCGAAAATCTTGAGAAACAATTGGCTAATTCATGTTCAGGGTGTCAGCAATGTGAAAATTCCGGAAGCAAGAAGGATGGTTTTAATTTATTGAAAAAAACTTCTGAAAATATCCGGAAGCAACTAGAACAAATGATAGAACAATTAAAAAATGGAGGTAATCAACCGGGACAAAAGCAATTTGGTCAGATGTTAATGAGACATGAAATGATGCAACAAATGTTGAGAGAAATCATGAATGACGGTGATATAGGAAGTCCTGCCAGATATCATTTACAGCAGATTGACAATATGTTAGAGCAGAATAGAAAGGAACTTTTAAATAAAAATGTCAAGGCGGATATGATCGCAAGGCAGAATCAGATTACTTCGCGGCTACTAGAAGCCGAAAAGGCGGAAATGGAAAGAGATTATGAGAAAGAGAGAGAGAGTAAGGTGGCAGAAGATTTTTATAGTAACCCTGTAGAATTTTTTGAATATACAAAAGAAAAAGATGTTGTAACAGAGGATTTTATCAGGAATTCTCATAAGCTGACAAATTTTTATATAAAAAAGTACAAGCAGTACTTAAATAATTTTGAAAATAAGTAATCTTGAGCAATTTTTCTGAAATACTTATTATTAAATCCGACAAGGAAGAATTGTCTGTCGTTGAAGATTTTTTGGAAGGTATATTCAGGAAGAACAATTTACAAAGAAAAAAATTCAACAACGTATTATTATGTGTTTCAGAAGCCATTATGAATTCGATTTATCACGGTAACGATAATTGCAAAGATAGGACTATTGAAATAAAGGTATATTGTAATAATAATAATATGGTTGTTGAAGTGAGCGATGAGGGTAAGGGATTTGATTATACAAAAATTGATGATCCTACATTAAATAAAAATTTAAAAAAGGAATCGGGTAGGGGATTGCATATTATAAAATCGTTATGTACAAGTATAGAATTTAAGGATAACGGCAGTTGTATCTGCTTAAATATAGATTTGAGTGAGTAAAATTAATATTTTTTTTGAAGATATTGATAACTTTTCTGTTCCAAAAAAGTTATTAAAGAATAAAATTGTAGAAATAATTAATGCGGAAAAAAATGAGGCAGGGGAGATTAATATTATTTTTTGTTCTGATGAATATTTGTTAGAAATCAACAAAAAATATTTGAACCATGACTATTATACTGATATTGTGACATTTAATTATGTGGAGGAAAATGTAATATCAGGGGATTTATATATTAGCAATGAAAGGGTGAAAGAAAATGCGTTAAAGTTTGAAGTAGATTTTATAAATGAATTATACAGGGTTGTATTTCATGGTATTTTGCACTTATGTGGATATGATGATGGTACAGAAGTTGACAAAAAAGTAATTAGAAAAAAAGAAAATTATTATTTGAATAAAATTTGATTTCACAGCAATTAAATAAATGAAGTTGAAGTATGATGTAATAGTAGTAGGAGGGGGGCACGCAGGATGTGAGGCTGCTGCTGTTGCGGCTACGTTAGGATCTAGTACTCTGCTTATCACAATGGATATGACAAAGTTTGGACAAATGTCATGTAATCCTGCTATGGGTGGTGTTGCAAAGGGACAGATTATCAGGGAAATTGATGCTTTAGGCGGGTATTCGGGGATAGTAGCCGACAAGAGTGCTATTCAGTTTCGAATGTTAAATATATCAAAAGGTCCTGCTATGTGGAGTCCTAGATGCCAGAATGACCGCATACGGTTTTCAGAAATATGGAGAGAAACACTTGAAAGTCTGAAAAATTTGGATTTATGGCAGGATGTTGCAACGGAATTGATAATCAAAAATAATAAAGTACAAGGTGTTAAAACGCTTATTGGAGTGACTTTTAATTCTAATACGGTTATTCTTACAAATGGTACTTTTCTTAATGGGATTATGTATATAGGGTCAACCTCAATGAATGGTGGACGTATTGGTGAGTTAGCTTCTTATAATCTCACAGAACAGCTTACCGAAATTGGATTCAGAGCAGGAAGGTTAAAAACCGGAACTCCGGTAAGGGTAGATGGAAGAACTGTTGACTTTTCATCAATGACGGAACAAAAAAATGAGAATAACAATTATACTTTTTCTTTTCTGCCGGGAACCAAATCAAAATTAAAACAACGCTCATGTTGGATAACACATACGAATCCTGAAGTTCATAAAGAATTAAGAAAAGGATTTGATGCAGCCCCGCTATTTGACGGTACTATTAAAAGTATCGGACCCCGTTACTGTCCCAGTATTGAAGGCAAGCTTGTTACTTTTGCCGGAAAGGAAAAACATCAGCTTTTTTTAGAGCCGGAAGGCGAGAATACTTTTGAGTATTATCTTAACGGTTTTTCTTCTTCACTTTCGTGGGAAATACAATATAAAGCAATGAAAAAGATTCCTGGACTTAATAAAGCAAAAATATTCAGGCCTGGATATGCTATTGAATACGATTATTTTGAACCTGAACAACTTTACCATACACTTGAAACCAAATTAATTAATAATCTTTATTTCGCAGGACAAATAAATGGTACAACCGGCTATGAAGAAGCTGGTGCACAGGGAATTATAGCTGGCATAAATGCACATCTTTGTTGTTATGGTTCAGCGGGAGATGAATTTACACTTAAAAGGGATGAAGCATATATAGGTGTTCTTATCGATGATTTAGTAACTAAAGGTATTGATGAGCCTTACCGTATGTTTACAAGTCGTGCCGAATTTAGAATATTGCTACGTCAGGATAATGCTGATTTTCGTTTAACAGATATCGGATTTAAGCTGGGGCTAGCTACTGGAGAGAGGAAAAAGTTGCTTGATGAAAAAAAGAGATTTGTTTTTGATATCATTGATTTTACAAAAAAGTTTAGTGTAAAACCTGAGGTTGTAAATCAGTTATTAATTAAAAAAGGCACAACCGGTCTGAAGCAAGCTGTTAAATTGAGGGAAATTATTTTACGGCCTCAGATTTCAATATTTGATTTATCGGAGAATATTGAACCTTTTAATGCTTTTATTGAGAAGATACCGGAAAGCAGGCGAAAAGAGATACTTGAAAGTGTTGAGATAGCAATTAAATATGAAGGATATATTAATCGTGAAAAAGCACTTGCAGAGAAACTCGATAAGTTTGAAAATATTATCATTAAAGATAAATTTAATTATAGTCAACTAAAATCATTGTCAACAGAAGCAAGGCAAAAACTTGAAAAAATTCAACCTGACACTATAGGTCAGGCGAAACGAATTTCCGGAGTATCACCATCCGACATAAATGTATTATTAATTTTGCTTGGGAGATAATTGTTTCACGTGGAACAAAAGTTTAAGTGTTCAGGGTATGAAATTAATTAGGTGCTGTGTTTGTCTGTAAGTAAATTGTCTGGATTAGAAAGTTCTGTGACGAAGCCCTTCCTCATAAACTTGGAGGACGAAATCCACGTGAATGAATTAGGGGACAAGGCAATCCTGAATGAATCAGGAGGATAAAACTTGTGTAAGCTCCATAAATATTAACTTATTATTTATAAATGACTATTTTGGGGACAACTATAACGCAGTCAGTGGAATTTTTAGATGGATTCTAATTAACATGTTTTTTTAGTTTGTAGATTATAGATAATCGATTATAAATTGTAATTGTTATACAACACATGGATTTAAAAAAGGTAATTAGGGAAATTCCTGATTTCCCCATAAAGGGAATTAGTTTTAAGGACATAACGACTCTTTTAAAGGAAAGGGATTGTTTTCATTATACTATAAACAGTATAGTAAAAAATTTTAAAGACATTGGTATTACTAAGGTAATTGGCATCGAAGCGCGAGGTTTCATTTTGGGAGGAGCTATTGCCAATGAATTAAATGCTGGTTTTATTCCGGTAAGAAAGAGTGGAAAACTACCTGGAGAAAAAATTATTGAGGTGTATGATCTAGAATATGGAACAGATAAAGTAGAGATGCATTCTGATGCATTAACAAAAGATGATATAGTTTTAATTCACGATGATTTACTTGCAACGGGAGGTACTGCTTTGGCTGTATTAAAAATGATTAATAAATTGGGAATTAAAAATGTATATTTTTGTTTTATTTGTGATTTGGAATTTATTAAAACCGAACAAAAGGAAATTATTAAGGAATATAATCCATATATCCTGGTTAAATATCAAAAATAATTGATGTGCGAAATATCAAATAAGAATAATGCTAATTTAAAAGAAATTATCTCAGTACTACCGGTGGCGTTAGGGGTATATCAATTTATTGGTAAAGATAATGAAATCATTTATATAGGAAAAGCAAAAAATTTGAAAAACAGAGTTTCATCATATTTTTTGAACAAACATGATAATCGCAAAACTGCCATTCTGGTTAAAAATATTATTGACATAAAATATATCGTTGTTGAATCAGAACAGGATGCATTATTGCTGGAGAATAATCTTATAAAGAAATATCAGCCGCGTTATAATATTCGATTAAAAGACGATAAAAGTTATCCATGGATATGTATAAAAAATGAACCATTCCCCAGAATATTTAAAACAAGAACCCTTATTCGTGACGGTTCAAAATTTTTTGGACCATATACAAGTGTTTATATGGTTAATACTCTGTTAAACCTTTTCAGATCTGAATACAAATTAAGAAATTGTAATTATAAACTGACGGAAGAAAATATTAGAAAAAAAAAGTTTAGGGTATGTCTGGAGTATCATATTGGAAATTGTAGTGGTCCGTGCGAAAATTTAATTTCTGAAGAAGATTATAACAAAAGAATAGATGAAATTATTAATATTCTTCGAGGTAATCTTTCAGGTGTTATTAAGCACCTGCGTCATTTAATGGAGCTAAAGGCACAAAATATGAATTTTGAAGAAGCCGGGAAAATTAAAGATAAATATGATTCCTTAAAGCGATATCAGAGTAAATCAACCGTTGTATCTTCCCAAATTACTGATGTTGATGTTTTTGCTATAGACCAGGACAAAAAATATGCGTATATAAATTATCTTAAAGTTATTGACGGTGCAATAATTCAGACATATACTCAGGAAATAAAAAAAATTTTAGATGAATCAGTTGAAGATCTTCTTATGACGGGAATTGTCGAAATAAGATCTAAAATTTTCAGTAATGCAAAAGAAATACTTCTTCCTTTTCATCTTAAAAATGTTTTTAAGGATATTACATTTAAAGTGCCTCAGCGCGGTGACAAGAAGAAATTAGTTCAATTATCTTTGAGAAATGCAAAATATTTCAAAATTGAAAAGGAAAAAAGAAGATTACAATTAAAAATCAAAAAGGATCAGGTGGATATTTTAAAAATGGTGCAGAAAGACCTACATCTGCCGGAAATACCTTATACAATTGAATGTTTTGATAACAGCAATTTACAAGGATCAAATCCTGTTGCCGCATGTGTTGTTTTTAAAAATGGATTGCCCTTGAGAAGTGAATATAGGCATTATAATATAAAAACAGTTAAAGGTCCGGATGATTTTGCATCGATGGAAGAGGTAGTATATCGTCGGTACAGACACCTACTAGAAGAAAATATTCTTTTGCCCCAACTTGTAATAATTGATGGCGGAAAAGGGCAATTATCATCTGCTGTTAAGGCACTTAATAAATTAAGTATAGAGAGTAATATATCAATAATAAGTATAGCAAAGCGTTTAGAATATATTTATTTTCCCGGCAAGCAGGATCCTATTATAATTAATAAAGAATCTGAGACAATTAAGCTTATTCAGCAATTAAGAAATGAAGCTCACCGGTTTGGAATTTCCTTTCACAGAAATAAGAGGTCAAAAATTTTAACTTCATCTGAATTGTCTGAAATTAAAGGTATCGGCAGGAAGACAGCAGAAAAGCTGTTACTTAAATTTAAGTCGGTAAAAAATATAAAAGAGACTAATAAAGAAAAACTTTCAGAGGTGGTGGGTACATCTAAAGCCAGATTAATATTTGATTATTTTCATTAGTTTTAACTTTAAGCTTTTTTAAATATTGAAAATTAATTATGTGCTTCCTCCTAAAATTTTAAAAACAGAAATATTTCAAAAATGTTATATTAGTAAAATATGTAAATATTTGGATATCAGTTTTTTAACTCCGTTCAATTTTATTCACTTACTTTTTTATTAAATTTGATGGTAAGATATACTTTTTTGTGTGCACTCAATTAGAAATATTAAAATGTTTGAAATAAAGCATATTTTAGTGTGGTTTTCGGTATTTTTCATCCGGTTCCAGTAGATCAAGATAACTTTTATATCTGCTTTTAGCTATTTCACCTTTTTTAACTGCTTCTATAACAGCGCAACCTGGTTCGTTTTTGTGGTAACAGTTATTATACTTGCAATTTTTTGATTTTTCAAAAATTTCAGGAAAATAGTGTGATATTTCCCATGCTTCCATATCAAGCATCCCAAAACCTTTAATCCCAGGTGTATCGATAATATAACCACCAAAAGGCAGTTTGAACATTTCAGAAAATGCTGTAGTATGTTTACCGGTTTTATGATAATTGGAAATTTTATCTGTTTTTAGTTTTAATGTCGGATTCATAATGTTAATAATGGTCGATTTTCCAACCCCGCTATGTCCGCTAAATACATTAATTTTATTTTGTAATAATATTTTTAATTCATCAATACCTTGCTTTGTACTTGCTGATGTTATCAAACAAATATATCCAGTTTTGGAATAAATCGAAACTAACGATTTCAGTGTTTGTAATTCTTCCTTATTGTATATATCAATTTTATTGAAAACAAGTAATACGGGTATGCTATATGCACATGCAGAGGCAAGATACCGGTCAATGAATGAAGTAGTTGTTACAGGATAGGAGATAGTTATCAATAATACTGCCTGGTCAATATTAGCTGCTATAATATGTGCTCTTTTTGAAAGATTTGCAGAACGTCGTACAATATAATTTTTTCTGTCGTCAACAGAAGTTATCCAGCCAATAGGTTTCATTTTAAAGCTTTGTTTCTGTTCAACTATGAAATTGACATAGTCCCCCACAGCAACAGGATTAGTGCTTTTTATATTTTTAATACGAAAATTCCCCTTAATCTTGCAATTAAATTTTTCCCCATTATCATCAACTACTTCGAACCAGCTTCCTGTTGATTTAATAACTAAGCCATGCTTCATTATATATCGTTAATATTTATAATTTGATATTTGTTTATTCACAAATATTGTTCAGAATGATAAAATAAATTTTGAATTTGATTTATTGAAGTAAATTTATTTATAATAATTAAATTAGAATAGCGGATAGTATATTTTTCATTTTTACATGATGTAATTATCTCCTAATTAATCGCAATTTTGCCAGAAAATAATAACTTATAATGCTTGTTTCCACGTGGAACATTGTCGTAATCACCTTATTACCAGTTTAATATAATTTTTCCACAATTGCCTTTTTCCATAGTTGAAAAGGCCTTTTGGTAATCATCGGCATGGAAGCGATGTGTAATTACATGCGTTATATCCAGTCCTGAAGTTAGCATCATTTCTATGTGATACCATGTTTCATACATTTCGCGGCCATAAATACCTTTTAGTGTTAATCCCTTGAAAATGACTTTGTTCCAATCAATTTGAGTATTATCAGGCAATAAGCCAAGGAGGCTAATTTTCCCACCGTTATACATATGGTTTACCATATCATTAAATGCCTGGGGAGAACCGGAACATTCAAGTCCGATATCAAATCCTCCTATCATACCACAAAGTTTCATTGCTTCTTTAATACTTTCATTTAACGGATTAATTACCTGTGTAGCTCCCATTTTTCGAGCCAGATTTCGGCGAAATTTATTTAAATCGGTTCCGATAATGTTACGGGCACCGGCAAAGCGACAAATTGCTGCAGCCATTGCCCCTATGGGTCCACCAATACCGGTTATCAATATATCTTCACCAAGAAGTGGAAAGGATAATGCTGTATGTGCAGCATTTCCCAGGGGATCCATTATTGACATTATTTCATCCGGGATACTTGTATCTACATGCAATACATTTTTAGCCGGAACTGCAATATATTCAGCAAAGCCTCCATCCCTGTTAACGCCAATAGCAATTGTATTGTCGCATATATGTTGTCTTCCTCTGCGACAATTACGGCAAAAGCCACAGGAAATATGACCTTCTACAGTTACCCTTTCTCCTGTTTTTACACGATCAACTTCTGAGCCAACTTCCACAACTGTGCCCATATATTCATGACCAATGATAACCGGTGTTTTGATTGTTTTTTGTGCCCATTCGTCCCATTTATAAATATGTAAATCAGTACCGCATATGGCAGACTTTTTTATTTTGATTAATACATCGTTTGGCCCCGGTTCAGGTATAGGAACATTTTCCATCCATATTCCTTTTTCGGGTCGTTTTTTTACAAGTGCTTTCATTTGAATATAATTTTTTTGGCTGCATAATTTGGTATCAGGCTTTCGGAACAAAATCTTCATATAAAATAAAGCGGTGTGATATAATTCTTACCGGATACCAAGAAGCTATAAATCCGATAACAATGACAACTGATAATATGAGAAAAATATCGGCTAATATTATTTTAACAGGATAGGCAGAAATGATAAAAGATCCTGCTCCAGGAAGGGTTATTAATTCAAATTTTATTTGTAGCCAGCAAACAATTATACCTATAATTGAGCCTATAATTGCTCCGGAAATTGATATTAACCACCCCTCAAACAGAAAAATATGGCGAATAAGTCTGGAGGTTGCCCCCATACTTCTAAGAATAAAAAGATCTTCTTTTTTATCTATTATAAGCATTGACAAACTCGCAAGTAAATTAAATGAAGCAACAATTAAAATAAATACAAGTATCAGATAAGCAGCCAATTTTTCTGATTTCATAGTTCTGTATATTAAATCATGCTGTTCATATTTGTTTTTTATATTGAAATTTGTACCTAATATTTTATGGATTTCCTTTTGAATTTTTTCAGGATTTATTTCCGGGTCAAGTCCCAGCTCTACAGCAGAAACCTGGTTTCCGGTTTCAAAAAGTTCAGCAGCAAAGCTAAAAGGAACTATTACATACTTTGAATCTATTTCTTCCAGAACAGAAAAAACACCTGAAGGGAAAATATTACTGTAATTTATTGAACGGGTGAGATTAATTGAGGGTTTTACTCCTCTTTTAGGCACAAAAACCCTTATAGGATCAACAAATGAAAGACCTAATCCGAGATTATAAGCAACTCCTTGTCCAACAATAGCATAGTTTATTCCCTGTTCTTCAAGAATAAAATCTCCATCAACTATCAGAGTATCTATTTTTGTGTAGTCAGCGTAGTTAGTCGGTACGCCTTTAAGAATGGCAGGATATTGCTGATTGTTATATTTTAGTAATGCAACTTCTTCAATGACTTCGGCATAATGAATTACTCCAGGTAGATTTTTAATTTCTTCAAATCTATAATTTGAAGGATTAAACATTTTACCTTTAGGGGGTGTGATTTTTAGATCGGGATCGAAATTACTGAAAAAAGTTTCGATCAGCGTTGTAAAACCATTAAAAACCGACATTACTATTACAAGAGCCATAGTAGCAATGATTATACCGGTCACCGAGATGGCTGATATTATATTTATAATATTTTGTTTCTTTTGGGAAAATAAATATCGAAATGCTATAAAAAGAGGTATCCGCACTTTGAAATTATTTAAAAATGTCTGACATTTAGAATTACCGGTAATAATTAATTATGCAGTAACTCATCTATATGTTCGATGTAATCAAGACTGTCATCGATATAAAATTCAAGTTCAGGAATAATTCTTATGTTTTTTCCTATTCTCCTTCCAAGTTCTCCACGGATCGATTTGCCGATTGACTTGATATCGTTTATAATATCATTTTTAAATTTTGAAGGATAGATACTTATATAAATTCTTGCAATACTCATATCCTTGGTTACCCTGACGATAGTAACAGAGATTAATTTTCCCCTGTATCTGGATTTATTAAGTCGAAGCAATATATCCGCCATTTCACGCTGTATAAGTCTTGACACTTTGTTTTGCCTTGTGGTGAATTGTTTCATAATATCTTTTATTACGGATAAAATTTTTATCAAAATTAACCAAAAATACAGGAACCCCAAGTTATGTGATTAAAGAATGCCGATGTGTTTGCTATAAGACTTTTATTTTGTCTTAACAATAGTTTAAATGTATTCTATAAATGAAGGCTTTATAAAAATAACCGGTTAAGGTTTTAGAATAATTTTTTCAATTCGAAAGAAGTTTTATATTCTTCCCCGTTTCTAAGAACTTTGATTCGTATTTTTTTGTTTTCCTTGCTTTGAAGTAATAAATTAATGTCATTTAATTCAAGAGTTTTATGGTGAGTGTTATTCAGAGATAAAATTTGGTCATTTTCTTTTAACCCGGCATTATAAGCAGGTGAATTTTCACGGATATTTGTAATAGTAAAGATCGGAAGTCCTGGCATGGGATTAATAACTTCCATACCACTCATGTTATATGTAAAATCTTCATTTATTCTGTATGTGGGTCTGAGTGTAAGCCTATGATTACGATAATCTATTGTTACTTCAAATCTCCTTAAAATTTCTGCTCCTAAAGTCCCGTTACGATCATTATTTGATATTAGTTGATCTATTAATTCAGATTCAGGGAAGGCAACTATTGGGCGGGATAAGACTAAAGGTCCAACCCATATACCGTCAATTCTCCCTTTCACTCCAAAAAGATCTCCGTTAAGTCCCCGTCCCAAAAAGGTTTCAATATGTCTTTCGGGCAACTCAATTCGCTCATCCGATTTTTCAGAAAGCCATAATGCATCACTTGCACCTGTGTCAAGAAGTAATTTCACAGGAACTTCTCTTAAGTCTTCTGTTACAATACTGGTACGTACATACGGTTTATTATCATCAAAATGTAAAGGCAAAATAATATCCCTTTTTCGATCACGGTATTTATGATGCTCGGGTCTGTAAAGAGTTAATTTTTCACTATTATAATCAATTTTAACTATAAAATTTTTGAATAAATTGAATCCTATAAGACCATGAACAGGTAATCCAAGTAAATGTGAAATTTGAAAATGTTCGTCAATTATCATCTGAATTTCCTGGTTCCTGGCGGTTAAACCGTTCAGACTAATAGTATTATTGTTTGATCGATAAGCAGTTAATTCCATATCATCACCAAGTCCTTTAATTTTTACCGGCAACATATAATTTAAGTCCAGTTTGTTAACAAAAGGAAGCTCAGTAATTATAGGAAATCTAACACCTGTGTCAAGGATGAAATTTAGGGTATCCGAATCATTAATTCTTACTGGTATAATAATTAAATTACTGGCTGATTTAAAATCAATTGTGATAGATTTATTTTGCGGGTCATCAAAGAGAAATCCGCGGTTAGTAGCCGGAAACCGGTAATTATCTCTGTCAAAATTCATACTTTGATCTATAGGAACATAATCTCTTACAACAAGTATATTATCCTCAATTTCAAATAACAAATAAAAATCTTTCATCAATTTGTCAAGAACAAATTTGATGGGTTTATTGGAAATATTGAGATTAACTTTTTTGGCAGAGACTATATTAGAATTGTATGAGTAATCAAGATTTAAATAGTTGCATATTTTTTCGATTACATCTGATAATGGTTCATCTTCGGCATATATGCTAATATTTTGATCAAGAATTTGATTTTTAGGTTCTTGCGCATAATTAATTTGTAATGTTACTGTTAAAATTATGAATACAAGAACTAAAAAATTCCGTATTTTTATAAATATTGTTTTCATGGCTTTATATTATTGTTTTAAATTTTTTCTATTTATTCATTGTTTAATTCTTTGATTAAATATATAGTCCATCGTTTAATGTAATTTTCAGATAAAACGTTAATTTTTATACATTTAATATAAAGTTAATAGGTTTTATTTTAATTTTTAATATAAAACACAGTAAATATTGTTTTAGTTCAATTATGAGGATAGTATTTTTATGGAAACTGAGTTTTCAAAATAATATTTTGCCATTTTATATGAAATAATTAGTTTTGTTCTCCATTTTTCAAATATTTTAGCCCGGGTGGCGGAATTGGTAGACGCGCTGGATTCAAAATCCAGTTCTGGCAACAGAGTGTGGGTTCGATTCCCACTCCGGGTACTTGAAAGGCTTGGTATATGAGTTTAATTTCCTGAAAGTTTCACTCTTATTGTTTCTTTTTTATTGTTGATAGTCCATGCCGGTATTCTTATTTCAAGTCGTTTCAGACCCTCAATTTGTCTGTCAAGTTTAAGGGGGGCAGGGAAAAGTGAAATTATTGAAATCATCAATTCGGGGTGTGACAGATTTTCCAGTTTTAATGTTTTGCCGTTTTGTTTTAATATAGCTCCTCCGTTGCCAATTTCTACATCGGCAGTTGTAATCAGTTGCCATGTGATCAATTCAGTTTCATCCGAAGTTTCAATATTGTCTTCAATAATGAGTGACGTTGCTGTGTCTTTAATAAATTTTCTCAGGGCACTTTTAAGTTGACCTTTAAATGCAAGGGACATATCAATTGTAGCTTCAGGGTTTACACCATTTTTAAAATCAACTATAGTAGCCAGTCCGTCGACTACATGTAATTGATTGTTGATTGTAATGGTACTATGCCCGAAGTTGTTTTTTGTCAGCAGAGTCCATCGTTCACATTCCTGACAGCGACCCCAGAGGTTGAATCCTGTTTTTTCCAGTTCATGATAACTTTGATTTCCTGGATCTATAACCCAACGGATTCCATTTAGTTCAAAAATAAATGAACCACCATCCATGTTTCCATGATTAACCATTCCGCGACCTCCTTTTCCGCCAAAATAGTAATTATGTTGATCGTCATCACCATCTGTAAAGATTACAATTGGATTAGCACCGTTGCCTTTCCAGGCCGTGGGCATTTTTTCTTCTGTTGAGGGTTCAAACTGCGAAAGCCATACCAATGCAGCACCTGCCAATCGTGAAAGTTTTTCCATCTTCTCGGCAGATATTAAAAAACGATCTTTTTCAAAAAAAGCTTTATTTCCGGTTTTTGTTGCAAACCATGCCAGTATTACATCACCGTTTTTGCTACGCTTGTCGCCGCAATCAGCAAAGTTGTAATACCCTCCGGAGGGCGCGACACTTAATTTCTTGAAAACTGCACTTTCCATAAATCCGGGATAATCGGCCAGACCGAAATCAGTTCCGAATGCGCTTTCGAGCATGGCAACTGTTGTAACTGAAAAACTTGTTCCATAAGTCCAATATGTAGAGCCTTCGGGATAAATTCCATCAGGAGCATATTCAATAAGGGCATGTGGAAGGCCGTCCAATGCACGATAAATGGTTTTTGCCGCCAGTTCAGAATTCTCTTCTGCAATAGAAATAGCTGCTGCAATCATACCTCCGTTACATACCTGATTCCAATTGTTTGTACCGTATGCCCAGCCGGGGTTTTTGCCGTTTTCCGGCCAGCTTGGGTTAATGCCTTTTTCGATAAGCGCCTTTTTAGCCAGTGTGATGGTTTCTTCAGGTAAATCACCGGCTGTCCAGTCAAGAGCAAAAGCAACAGCCATTGACATTTCTGCAACATCCAGAAAATGAGATGGGTTCCAGTCGGTGAAGTTGCAAACCGCTGTTATTTCATCATTGATACGCCGTAAAATTTTTGTATCTTTTTCAAGGTAGTAAACTATCCCTAGTATGTTAATTCTGTACAACATCTCGCGGGAGACAGAAAGCAGTCTGCGGCCTGTTTTTATCCTTTCCAGCAAAGGTTTATCTTGTATTTTATCAGCATTTAATTGAATAGCTTTATACATGTTTTGTACAACAGGATCTGTTTTCAGCTTTTTTTTCAGTATTTTACCTGTAATTGAGTTCAAAACCAGCCGAGGCTGTGATTTACGCATGTTGCTTTTGAGGTATTGAACTGATATTGGGTTATTCAGTTTGGGTATTTCCTTTTCTTCCGGTAAAGTATCAGTAATAGCAGAAAGAGGGATTATAAAGAGGAGGTAAATAATAATCGGAATAATCAAATTTTTCGTTTTCATTATAGTTGTAATTGAATTGATAATCCTTTTTTTTATGCATATAAAGATAAGAACCGATTTTAATTTAATCAATGTATTTATAGGTGACAATTTACTAATTTAAGTATTATTATGGTAACAAATAATTGGTGTTTCAAGATAATTAACTGAAAAACAATACTATTAGGATAAAAAAATAGTTATTTGGTCAAAATTTTTGTTCGATGCAGTTTCCGAATTCCGGGTACTGACAACGGGATAAAAGATAAAATTTTTGTAGCCAGACTTCAACTCAAATTATTATATTATTGAAAATAAAATATTTGCCTGTCTTTTCAATTTACAGAGAAGGTTCATTAATTTATTGGTAAAAAATAAGGTTTAAATAATTATATTTACAACTGCAAAATGCTTTTAAAAAATACATAATTATGGAATCAACAAATCGTCGTGAATTTTTAAAAACAACAACAGCTACAGCAGCGGGCATGATGCTGAATGCACCAATTGTTAAAAGCGGATTTTTAAAGAGAAGTCCTAATGATACTATTAATGTTGCAGTTGTCGGAATAAGGGGTAAGGGAGGTATCTACGGAGGCGGAGGCCACTATGCCAATTATAGTAAAATGCCAAACGTTCGTGTCGCAGCGTTATGCGACATTGACGAAAGACTTTTTTCCAAGGGTGTAAAGGATGTTGAAGAATTAGGTGGAAATACGCCAAAAACTGTTGTGGATTTCCGTAATTTGCTGGACGACAGAGATATTGATGTTGTTTCAATTGCTACTCCGGATCACTGGCATGCATTGCAAACTGTCTGGGCTTGCCAGGTTGGCAAGGATGTATATGTTGAAAAGCCCATATCTTATAATCTTGAAGAGGGAAGAAAGATGGTTCAGGCAGCCAGAAAATATAAACGAATAGTTCAGGTTGGAACACAAAACAGGAGTAATCCTGTTGCTATTGAAGCTGTTAAATTTATTCGTGATGGTAATCTCGGCGATATTTATATGGGGCGGGGCATTGTCTATGGTCACAGGGGTAATATTGGCCATATTCAGGATAGCCCTGTTCCTGAGGGAGTTCACTGGGATCTGTTTCTCGGTCCGGCACCCTACCGTCCTTTTAATGAAAACAGATTCCATTATAAATGGCACTGGTTCTGGGA
>CAZTAL010000150.1:0-5971 GCA_964611525.1 uncultured Prolixibacteraceae bacterium | reverse complement strand
ATAAAAATTTGTATTATACAAGCAGATATTATCTGGCAGAATTCTCCGGCAAATATTAAAAAATTTTCCAGGATGATTGACAGTGCGGGTCATGTTGATATAATAATCCTGCCGGAAATGTTTACTACAGGTTTTTCCATGCAGCCTGAAAATTTAAAGGAAAGTATGGATGGCGAGTCTGTAAGCTGGATGAAAAAGACAGCAAAAGAAAATGATGCTTGTATCACAGGAAGTATCATAATTGAAGAAGATGGCAACATTTACAATCGGTGTATCTGGGTATTTCCGGAGGGAAAAATAGAATATTACGATAAGCGCCATCTTTTTACTATGAGTGGTGAGCAGATGCATTATTCACCAGGAAACAGAAAATTATTGGTTGAGTATAAAGGCTGGAGGTTTTTTCCCTTGATTTGCTATGATTTACGGTTCCCGGCCTGGAGTCGAAATACTCAAAATTATGATCTTTTATTGTATATGGCAAACTGGCCTGCCCCCCGACATTATGTCTGGAAAAAGCTCCTGCCTGCGCGTGCCATCGAAAATCAATCATATTGCATAGGAGTAAACAGGGTAGGGGAAGATGGTTATGGACTCAATTATCTTGGTGATTCTGCATTAATCGATCCAAAAGGAGACTGCACTTTTTTGGGTGATAAAGAAATGATAAAAATTTTTCAAATCTCGTATAGTGAATTGCATGATTTCCGAAGGGAATTTCCTGTTCTTGAAGACAGGGATGAATTCAAAATTCTTTAGGCTGTTTTATTATTATTTGGGCGGAAGCCCGGTTAATATATATTTATTTGTTATCCTTGCATTAATGTCGGGGCTAAAAATACTGAATCAAACAAGGGCTTTAGTTCAATAACTATTTTTCTCCGGACAGTAATATTTTGAAATCAGAAGTTTATTATCATACCGGTTTTTACTTGCCGGTTTTTAAACTCATTGTAAAAGGCAGCCAAAGCAGGTAGTTCGGTGCAATGTGAAGGGTATACCTTGCGGATTCCCTCTTCCTTGAAGTATTCTATTGTTTTATTAGTTTGTTCATCTTGTTCTTTAAGATGAAACCCTCCTATCACAGTATCTGCTTTTAAAATTCCGGTGACATTCTTAGCTTGCTCAACAATGTTGCAAATTCCTGAATGTGAGCAACCCGTAATAACTATGAGTTCATCCTTGACTATAGCTGCCAATGCTGAATCGTCCGGAACAAAATCATCATTCTGAAAATCATCCGAAAAACTGGTGGTTTGGGCTTCGAAATTGTTCATACGGGGAATCTCCCCCAGAAAAAACAAATGATCTGTAATTTGGAAGGGTTCCCTGCTTTCGACAAGGTCAAATTTGTTTTTTACTTCTTCTTTGGTAAATGCAAGACCTATAGTTGAGAGGTCTTTTTTTCTGAACCTTCTTATGAATGCCGCAGGATGGGTAATCAGCCTTTTATTTTCAAGATATTTCAATCCGTTACCATGATCCCAGTGGCCATGACTCAGCACAATAGTGTCAATTTCTTGTTCGATATCGATACCCATTCGCAGGGCGTTTTTAAGAAATACATCTGAATGGCCGGTATCAAATAAAATTTTTTGGTCATCAATCTCAATAATATAGGAAAGTCCGTGTTCAGCCTGAAAATGTCCGCCTGCAGTGTTTTCAGTGAGAATATATATCTTCATATATTAAAATTATAAGTGAATTCAGTATAAAAAGTTAAATTTTTTATATCTTTTTGTAACTAATTAAAAATCAATTAAATAAATTTATGCTAATTTGTCTATAAATGGCATGAAGTGTCTTTTAAAATTAGACTCATATCATATTCTGCTAAAAATTTAAGAATATATAAATGATAAAACATCAATTTTTTCATTTTTTACAATTAATCTTAAAAATAAAAAATGCAGATAAAATAATAATAGCCATAAAAATTACAAAAAATATTTTAAATCCGAATAATTTGATAATTGTTCCCCCAATTAGCGGAAAAAATGCCGGGAGTATATTACCAGCTCCGGAAAATCCGGCATATATCGCCCTGTTTTCATTATGTGATATTTCAAGAAGAAGTCCGCTCATTGTCATAGTATATAAAGAATAAACTACTCCTCCGATTAAAAAAATGTATTTAATATTTGATATATCGTTTATTCCCCATGTCATTGCAGCAACAAGAAGAGATAAAATTACATTTCCATAAAGCAGTATGTTATATTTAACTTTTTTAGCTGCCAATAAAACTAAAAAGCTTACCGTGACAATGCCAATAACCTTGAACAGTAAAAATGATCCTGTATCACTACTTTGGGCATTAAATGTTTCTTTAGCGTAAAGGATCACAAAAGGGAGGAATGAAATAGAGATTCCCTGTGTATTGACGAAACCGAGAAAATAACCCAGTTTTTTGTTTTTTGTCATTTCATCTTTTAACACGCCAAAAAAAATCTTAAGATTTGAAATTTTAAGGGTTGAGGGGGTTATTTCTTTTACATTCCATAAACCGGCTGAGGCTATTAAAAGGAAGGTTCCTCCCATAAAAAACATGTATGAGTAGTTTACAGGATAATCCTTCCATGTTAGTACTCTTTTTACCAGAAAAGCAGCTCCCAAAATAATTATTCCTGAAATTATCTGATGCGTTGAAAAGAATGTTTTACGTTTTGGGGGATTGATTGATTTACCTAATATGTCGATATAGCTAATGTTTGCAAAAGCTCCTGCTAATGAAAAGAGGGTAATAAACAGGAAAATCATCCAGATAATGTATCCGGTATGATTATTTTTCATTGATAAAAGCAAGATGCCTAATGCGGTTAGTGTTAATACCCTTGTATTTATCCCTGCGAGTAAATATTTTTTTTTGAATGTTATATTGCTAAGGTAAGGGGCAAAAAAGAGTTGGGTGAAACGTGAACCACCAAGCATGATAGCAGTAAGTATACCAATATGTAAGGGGCCGCCTCCTGCTTCAACGAGCATTGAAGGCATGATAG
This sequence comes from uncultured Prolixibacteraceae bacterium, assembly GCA_964611525.1. Lineage (GTDB taxonomy): Bacteria > Bacteroidota > Bacteroidia > Bacteroidales > Prolixibacteraceae > JAAYJR01. Next base: position 2,972 of record CAZTAL010000150.1, on the reverse strand, counting down.
TGTCAATGTCGATAAAATTTTTTGTCAGTGCAAGAAATCCGGCATGCCAGATAAAAGAATAAAAATTATGTGTCGATATTTTTTTTGACAGCATTTTGACAAATAAGTTTTTCCCAAATTGATATAAATTTTTTGCTCAGTTCAGAGTCAGGTGCATATTCAACAATTGTTTCTCCTTTTACCATAGAATCCACAAATTTAGTGTCGAAAGGGATTTTCCCCAGAAGGGGTATTTTGTGATTATTTAAAAAGGTTTCTGTTTTTGATGTTATTTCAGGATTAATATCATATTTATTAATTATGGCATAAATTTGAATATTAAATGATTGTACTAGTTCATATAATCTTCCGGCATCATGAAGTCCTGTTTGTGAAGGTTCGATAACTAAAAGGACCATATCTGTACCGGTTACAGATGCTATCACCGGGCACCCTATTCCAGGGGAGCCGTCGCTGATTATAAAGTCGGCATTGTTATTTATGGCAATCTCTTTTGCTTTTTCCCTGATTTTGGTTACCAGTTTACCTGAATTTTCTTCACCTGCCCCCATCTTTGCATGAACCAGTGGTCCGAAGCGTGTATCTGAAATAAACCAGTTATTGTTTTCATTATTAATGGAACTAATTGCATTTACAGGACAAATCCTTTCACATAGTCGGCATCCTTCGCATTGAAATGGATTTATTTCCAATAGTTCTGATTCATTCCGGTGAATTGCATCGAACCTGCAAAACTCGATACACAGTCCGCAATCAATACACGTTTCAGTGTTTATGTAAGCTATTGTACCACTATCGAAAGAATGACGTTTTATAATTTTCGGGCTGAAGATAAGGTGAAGGTCAGCTGCATCCACGTCATTATCGCAGAATACCGCATTTTTTGCAAGTGAGGCAATTGCTGCAGTTACACTGGTCTTTCCGGCACCACCTTTTCCGCTCAATATGGTAATTTCCTTCATGTGTTTAAAATTTAATTCTACCCTTAAGGTGAGTTTAGTAAATTTTTATCCTAATATTAATTTTTTATATATCCTGCCTTTTATAGCCTTACCCTAAGGGTAGAGTTAGAGTACCCTTAGGGCAGCATAAGGTTAGAAACTTATATATTTCTATCCTTAGGGTAGAACTCTATATTCCTATTTTTTTTATTATTTTTTCATATGCCGTTTCGGTTTCCTGAGAGATGTTTTGCAGTATTTCCCCTGAAGAATATTGCCCTGCGTATTCTCTTGAGAAAGGAATTTTTGCCAAAAGTTCAATATTATTTTCTTTGAGGAAACTGTACACCTCATTTGATCCCAGTCCAGCTTTATTTACAATTACCCCGAATGGCTTCTTAATTTCATTAAGTAGTTCCACAGTTATTTTCAGATCATTCAATCCGAACGGGGTTGGTTCCGTAACAAGAATTATAAAATCAGCATCAGATACAGTTTCAACAACCGGACAACTAGTTCCTGGCGGGGCATCCATAAGTGTAATTGAATTTTTTTCTACGGATTTTTTTTTCAATTTTTTTATCAGCAGTGTTTGCATGGCTGATCCCACTTTAAGGCATCCTTCCGTTAGAATAGACCCATTGTCAATCCGGTAACGGGAGATTGTGCCAAGCGGAGTCTCTTTTTCAATTATAGCTCCGTAATCACATGCAGCAATGCAGGCACCACAGGAATGGCAGAGGCTGGAGTTTACTTCTGTAAATTTTTTATTGGCTACAATAGTAATAGCATTGAATTCACACCACTCTTCGCATTTCTTGCAAAAAGTACAAGCCTCATTATCTATTTCAGGTACAAGTTGAAAAGCTGCTTCTTTTTTTATCAGCTCAGGATTTTTAAAAAAAAGTATATCGTTAGGTTCTTCAACATCACAGTCGATTAAATGTATATTTTTATCCACATACTTTGATAAAAAATGAAATAAGTTTACCGAGACCGTTGTTTTTCCTGTACCTCCCTTACCGCTTGCTATAGCAATTTTCATGAAGCTGAATTTTGAATTTTAGAATCTTGAATTATTTCCTGTGATTATCAATATCTCAGACAATACATCAATTTACTTATATAAATGAAGATTTATCATACAAGCATTATTATCCAAATTTATGGAAGAATAAAGTTTTTTTTTCAGTTAATCAGCGAGGTTGATAAAATTATTAGTGATCACAAAAATTTGCTGTGAATTCTATAGTATTGTCAAGAAAACCCAAAACCAGATATCTAGCTTTTAATTTTGGGGCACCTACATATACATTTATTTTTTGATTTTTGAAAAGTTCTATTGCTCTGTTTCCCATTCCTGCTGCCAATACATCTGTTGTCCCCTCTCCAGCCAGCCACCTGGGTAGCAAGCCGGGTTCATGTGAAGGGGCCTGCACGATCTCTTCCGAAACAATTTTATTTCCATCCACTTCTGTTATTGCAAAATAATCGCAATGGCCGAAGTGGTCCTCCAGAATACTATTTTCATTTACGGGAATTGCTATTTTCTTCATACGTTTTTTATATTATTTATGATATCTTCAATTTTTTGATTTCCTCCGTCAAGTGTAATCATTTGTATATTCATTTTTTCAAGCATCATTTTTGCTTTCGGGCCAAAATCTCCTGAAATTACTTTTTGAGCTCCCATTTCAGCAACTTTAGCGGCAGTTTTTGTGCCGGCGCCGCCGCCTATGAATTTATTTTCGTTTTCAATAAATTCCGTGGTACCCTTTTCTGTGTTGTACACACAAAGCCAGGCAGCACGCCCGAATCTCAAATCAAATTCTGAATTAAGACTATCTCCGCTTGATGTTATAACTATTATCATATTTTTTAATTTATGAGTTCAGTATAAAAACTAAAATTTTTATTGATTAATACTTTATATTATTTTATAAATGTCTAAAAATCAGTTTAATAAATTTTTTTAAATTTTCCTAAAAAGAGCGCAAAGCACCTTTTTAGACCAGACTCATTTATATTATT
>CAZTAL010000149.1:0-4373 GCA_964611525.1 uncultured Prolixibacteraceae bacterium | reverse complement strand
CGCTTCGCGCCCTTTTTAGGCAAATTTAAAAAATTTATTAAACTGATTTTTAGACATTTATAAAATAGCATAAAGTATTAATCAATAAAAATTTTAGTTTTTATACTGAACTCAATAATAATAAGATAAAACGAGCAATTTTAATAGTGGCGTGCGACATATAACTGTAATAGATTTTTATTTTAGATGTTTAGGATAAACATTACCGGCATAATTATTGTTTAAATATTATAAGTATATTTGTTAGAGTAATTTAATTTGAGGGAAAAGCCATGATAAAGAAATTGCTAAATATTTTTTTAATATTATTTGCCGTTGGGATTTCAGGTTTTACTAGTGGTCAGGACAGAATTGTTCATGGAATTGTTACAACCTTCGATAGTATTCCATTAATTGATGCAGAGGTTAAGGTGAAAAGCACAAGACAAACTGTATTTACCGATACACTGGGCAGGTTTGCAGTAAATTGTGATTATTCCGATAAACTCAAAGTGAGTGCAAATGGATTTTACAACCAGAATGTAAAACTCAATGAAAAAATCAAGTATGCAGCCATTAACCTGAAAATTAAACCAGGAGAAAAAAATCGTGAATATGCTATTGGATATGGACATGTTTCTGACATGGAAAAACTCAGTTCAGTAGCCAATCTGAATAAAAACGATATGGATTTTTCGCAATACAGCGATATTTATGAATTAATAAAAGGCCGGTTTGCGGGAGTACAGATAGTAAACGATGAAATAATTATCCGCGGCATAAATTCTATAAATCTCAGCAGTGCAGCTTTAATAGTAGTTGACGGTATAACTGTTGATGGCAGTGTGCTTAGTACTATTCCGCCTAACCAGGTTGAAAATATAGATATCATAAAAGATGGCAGTGCAGCCATTTATGGTTCCCGGGGTGCAAATGGAGTTGTGCTTATTGAGACAAGACGTGGAGGAGACGAATAGTAAAATATTTAAGAAATTCAACCAACAGAACAAAAAGGAAAATTTTAAAAGAAGGGGTTGAATAATAAAGTGTTTTAAAAGCGGTGACGACGAGACTCGAACTCGCGACCTCCGGCGTGACAGGCCGGCATTCTAACCAACTGAACTACGCCACCCATTGTACCTTAACATCATGAACACCCTTTTAACAATCGGTACGCTATAATACTTATTTTATAATCAAGTGCCCTTCAAAAAAGGTGATGCAAATATATACTTTCTTTTTTTTCCTGCAATACAAATTGCTGATAAATGAGTTTGTTAAAAAAAATTTTTATTTATCAGTTACCTGTATCAGATTATCACATAACAATTTATTTTCACCATTCCACCTGTAAGCTGTTAATATCCTGCTGGTATTAACACAGGAATCCATGCAACATAAATTAGGAGTAATAATATGCGGTCCATTGTAGCGGCAATAATGACCAAAAAACACAATAGGCCGCTCAGTCCGGTAAGGGTATGTACGCGGAATAATTTGACCGGGTACGGTATAGGCAGGAAATTCATATTTGCTTTCAAAAGAAATCTCATGAAATGTTTTTCCCTGAATAGTTTCCCACCACCTGATTCTGAAAGAACGTGGAGCAACTCCTTTATTATTTTTTACTCTAAGATTACCGGGCATATAAAATTGCGGTCCCTTAGTTATTAACCATATATTTTGTGCCAGTTTTGAGTCAGGCTTAGTATAAATTTTGCGAAAAATTTTCTTCTTGATCTTTCCCCGTGGAAGCTTTTCACGGAGGTAAGAAATAGCCGGATCAGCCCAACAGGCATGTACTATCCTTATACCTTCAAGATCAAGAAATAACGGTAATGTTCGTAACCATTTCAAATGACTTTCCAGTTCATCCCAAGAATTTGAAAATTCTTTTATTGTTTTCAAACCGGAAAGAAAATTTCTTTGCGGTCTTTTTCCATCAGGCAACCAGCTTTCATCTTTTAATCCGCTAATAATTAAATTTATTTCGTGATTACCGATAACAGAAAATGCATTACCGTTTTCTACCATGGAACGTATAATCCGGATTGTTTTTTTTATCCGGGGACCACGATTAATAAAATCTCCTACAAATATGGCTTTGCGTTCCGGATGCCTGTAACCATCATTTGATTTAGTGTATCCCAGTTTTAGTAATAATTTTTTCAGTAACCCGGCATAACCGTGCACATCTCCTATGATATCATACATACAATAAAAGTCTCAATACTAAGAAAAATTTACCAGAAGTAAACATAGAATACCAATATAGCAATAATTATTATTACGGAATTAATGATATCCCAATAGTTATATGATGCCCTTGTCTCTTTATACATTTCCCCTGTTGTTGTTGCCAGTGTAAGGCCTGCAAGGGCATCAGGATCTTTCTTTTTGGTAAAATAGCTGATTATAATCATCAGGATTATCACTAATACAAACAGGTAAATTTCATAATGCAGCCAGTTATGTACCAGGAATATTTTATATACAAGGGATGACTCAGGAATTGAACTGCTAAAGATGTTCAGCCCCAAACGGGTCATTCCCAGTACAAAACCAACCAGCAAGCCCCATAAACCTGCCGCCGAAGTGATCTTTTTTGATAATACCCCCAGTAGAAAAACAGCGGCGATACCTGGTGCAAGGAGAGACTGAACATCCTGAAGGTATTCATAAAGTACCTTCCCCAGTCCTCTCATTACAGGTATCCATGCAATTCCGAGTAGTACTATAACCACTGTGGCTATCCGTCCCACAATCACATAATGCCTTTCATTTGCATCAGGATGATATTTTTTATAAAAGTCAACTGTAAAAAGCATTGCAGAAGAGTTAAACAGTGATGCCAGTGAACTCATCAATGCAGCCAGAATACCACCTATGACTATCCCTTTAAATCCAATAGGCAGCAATTCTTTTACCATGGTTGAAAATGCAGCATCATTATTTTCAAGATAAAAAATACCTTTTTGTTGCAAAGCATAAGCAATCATTCCCGGGATTAAAAAAATAAATACAGGAGTTAGCTTCAGATATGCACCGAAAATTGTACCCCTGCGGGCTTGTTTCATATTACGACCTGACAGAACCCTTTGAACAATAAACTGATCGGTACACCAATACCAAAAACCGATAATAGCTGATCCCAAAATAACACCTGTCCATGGAAATTCCGGGTCCTGCGGAGAACGAATCAGGCTGGTCATCGAATCACCATGGATAGTTACATTAGCGCTGCATATTTCCATCATTTCACTCCAACCTCCAACCTTTATTATTCCCAGTATCAAAATTGCAATGGAACCTATAAGCAATATGGGAGTTTGCAGAACTGAAGTATACAACACCGCTTTCATTCCGCCGAAAGTGGTATAAAGCCCGGTCAAAAGTACCAATCCGATAGCACTTATCCAGAAAAAATCGATATCATGCCCAAAAAAAGTTATGTAGCTGATATCAAAAACATCTTTAAAAACAACACCTCCTGCATAGACTGTCACTGCAACTTTTGTAAGGACATAGCTTACCAGTGATATTATGGAAAGAAATGACCGTGCATGTGTATTATACCTTCTCTCCAGAAACTCAGGCATGGTAAAAACTTTACTACGGGAATAAAAAGGAACAAACAACCACCCCAGTAGTAGAATCATCCATCCGTGCATTTCCCAGTGTGCCATAGCCATTCCGCTTTCTGCTCCGGCTCCTGCAAGTCCCACAACATGCTCAGAACCTATGTTAGAAGCAAAAATAGAAGCGCCAATAGCAATCCATGTAGCATCACGACCAGCTAAAAAATAATCTGCCGTATCTTTATCTTTTTTCTTAAGAACCCATACTATGATTCCGGCAAGACCCACAATAAATAGTCCCAGAACAATCCAGTCAAGTGTACTCATATTGCAATTTTTTATAAAATAACATAAAGTATTAATCAATAAAAATTTTAGTTTTTATACTGAACTCAAATGTAAATTTATAAAAGTATTTTTTTCTATTTATTAATCATTATATCAATTTATATTAAACATGTTTTATAACAGATTAACCTTATTATACATTACCTGAAATATTATAATTTCTCTTACATTTAATGGAAAAAACATTAACATTCGACCAGTTGCCACAAGCCGTGGCAATGCTAACAAAAGAAGTTAGCGAATTGAAGCAGTTGTTACTTCAACAGAACGACCAACAGACCACTACTCTAATGGTTCTGGCTTTTTCAACGGAATATTCTCCCTGCCATCTGTATAAATAAAAATGTTGGTTACCAAATCGGGGAAAGAGTAAACTTTTTCAAATATTTCCCGCTCGGCCTCTTTTTCCAGATTCAGGTAAATATACTGGTCAAACTGTTCCGCAAACAGATGGATGGCAGTAGTTTT
>CAZTAL010000148.1:0-5769 GCA_964611525.1 uncultured Prolixibacteraceae bacterium | reverse complement strand
GAGCTGGCACGAACAATAGGACCTGTAACTGTTTTAGGCGCAGTGTCGCTGTGGGGGCTTGAAGGGACATATAAACTTATTCCGTTGGGATTGATTGCCTCGGGAATACTTTTTTATAAATTTAAAGATGTTAAGATACGGCAGGATTTTTCTTCAAAAGAAATTAAAAGACCGGTTGAACCTTCCTTTTGTTCTTCGATTTAAAGAAACTAATAAAAAATCATAAGACCCTGAATGCTCGAAAATTCTATTGTACGGACAGCAACTTCATCGGGGAAGATTATTTCTATCCAGTTGGGATTATCAATAGTTGCGGGAGAAAGAGTTAAAGGTTTTTTCGGGTTTTCGAAATGCTTTTATATCATGTTCTCCAAACGAGCAGGAGAGATCAGCACGTGGAGGAATAACAGGTGGCTGGCCTGCCAACATCTTAACTCCAAACATCAAAATAATTAGCATTTATAAGATAGATGATCCTTTATTTTTCATGTGACTTTTTCCCCATTCTTCATCTAAGTTTAAAAACTCTGCGGTAGTGGTAACCATAAATTGAATAAGTAATTGCCATGGGAAAAATTTTCGGACGGCGAAACAGGCTCCAAAAAAACAGATGCCAATAATATTTACGATTTTTATCAAACAAGCCGATGATAAAAATGGATTTTATCAGCGCCATTAATTTATTATACGTAATTTTAGTTTTATTTCTTACCTGTGGATGAAAATCATTTAAGAAATGACGGATGCGTTGATAATAAGGTTTTGCTTCATATATTCCACGAATGACATCGTAATAACCTTTTACTAAAACATCTTCGCCCATTTTGGGAATAAAATTTGTAGTGGCATCAGTATTGTCACCTGTCATTTTGTTCAAAATCCTGCCTTCATTTTTCAATCGTTGGTATAGCCTTGATTTGGTCGGGGCATTCAATATGCCCACCATGGCAGATATAATTCCGCTTTTCTGAATAAACTCAATTTGTTGCTGAAAAATGTTTGGTGTATCACTGTCGAACCCTACAATAAAACCTCCCGATACTTCAATCCCATTTTTTTGAATAATTTTTACACTTTCAATAAGATCCCTGTTTCTGTTTTGCGCCTTTTGGCACTCTATCAGACTTGATTCATTGGGAGTTTCGATCCCGACAAACACAGAAGAAAATCCCGCCTTTGTCATGAGTTGCATCAACTCCGGATCGTCTGAAATATTAACAGAAGCTTCCGTAGTAAAATAAAACGGATTGCCGTGAAGTTGCATCCAATTTATTATAGCAGGCAAAAGAGTCTTTTTTAATTCCTGTTTTTTCCCAATGAAATTATCATCCACAAAAAAAATATTACCCCGCCATCCTAAAGAATAAAGTGATTCTAGTTCATTTGTTATCTGTCCTGATGTTTTGGTTCGCATTTTGTGCCCGAGCAAAGCTGTAATATCACAAAATTCACAATTAAAAGGGCATCCCCGTGAATACTGAATGCTCTGTGAAGAGTAATTTGAAAAACTAATCAGGGAATAATCAGGTGCGGGAGAATATTTCATATCGGCAAAATCATCGGTCCGGTAAATTCTTTTTGCAAATCCATCTTCCAAGTCCTTGAGAAACCAGGGAAGTGTTATTTCAGCTTCATTAAGTACCAGATGATCCACATCTTCAAATTTTTCAAAGTCTTCAGTAAATAAAGGTCCACCGGCAACGACCTTTTTCCCTAATGATTTGCAGAGCTTAATGACCTCGACTGATGAAGTATATTGAGCAGCCATGGCTCCTAAAAAAATATAATCAGCCCAGATGATATCTTTTGTCTTCAACCTTTCAACATTCATGTCGATAAGTTTTTTCTTCCATCCGGCCGGAAGAATTGATGCAACTGTTAGCAGACCAAGCGGTGGATGAGCTGCTTTTTTTGATACGAATTTCAGAGCATGCTTAAAACTCCAAAAAGTATCCGGATATTCGGGATAAACAAGTAAGATATTCATGTCTTTAGATTTTATTGCAGAAAAATCTGCAAAGTATTTATTCATGCAGGAATTTTTCTTTCATTATTAATTTGTGTTAAAAATAAAATCTGTTATCCCAATAAAAAAATAAATGTGATAATCAGCGTAAAAGAGTTATGTTTCCGGATATTTTGGGATGAATGTCGTTCGCAAGGGATGAATACTATCCAGAAGTGGCTATCATGAAGTGTCAATTACGGTTTGTGATTAGCCTTAATTCAAGACATTATTTATTGCCTCAATTATAAAAAGATATAACTTTTTTTGCTCTTGTTTATTCCGCCGGTTGGTTTAATGCTTCCTTAACTTTCATGACGTACTGACGTGATACATTTACCTCCCGGGAATAGTCGAACAACTCAAGCTTTAATCCGTCATCGGCTTTGTGCACCTTTTGTATACTATGAATATTTACAATAGAAGAACGGTGGCAACGAATTAAAAAAGGATATTCGGACACAGATTTTTCAATAATTGTTAAAGTATTACGGATCAAACGACGGCTTACCTTGTCTTTCTGCCTGTAAATAATTTCAATATAATTCCCGGCAGATTTAATTAAAATGATTTGTTCAGGAAAAAGGACAAAACGCTCCGAGGAATTTTTAGATTCAAATTCAATTCCGGTATCAATGGAATCGTTATTTTCATTTATGTCAAAATTTCCGTATTGATTCATCAAAGATTGAACCTTTTTTTTCAGAAATTTATATTCATTGATAATTATTAAAGCTGTAGTCAGTGCCAGGGAAATCATGAAAATATTAACAACAAGATGAAATGTTATTTCAATTTGGCCAACATACCGGGCAAAAAAAACATATGCAACCGTATTAAAAACCAAAAATGCCAGGTGAAGAATAATTTCTTTTTTTATTGACCATTTTTCAATAAAATGTGGTAAAACAGAGGGTAAAATAATTCTGCATAAGCTAAGGAAAAATAGTGTGATTAAAGCCAAACCGGACAATATCAATAATTTTTTATTGAAATCAGCAACCGGGGGATCTAATGGTTGAAAAAACAGCAGGAATAAAAACAGACCAAGAGTAATGCCTGAAACAGACTGCAAGTTGAATTTAAATTCATTATAAAAAGGATAAGGTCTATTTAATAGTGACCTAAACATTATTTATTATTTTTACTATTGCCTTTTATGACTTTTTAGCCGGGCCAGTCAGTTTGCATATTACACGGTTTGCCTTCTTATATACTATCACAAAAAAGTAAGACACAGGTAAAAATACAAATTTTATGGGATAATTAATAACAATGTATTAAGGCCTTTTATCAATGTCGCAGGCATTAATACATTTTAAGGGACATTTTAGGGATTCCTTTTTGCCATCTTTCATTTTTTGGATAAAATTCGAAAAGATAGCTAACTACGTTATGCTTGCCCTTAATATGATCATTTACAAATAGTAAACTCACGTTTGCAGGGCTTCCGGCAAACTTTTTAATCCAGGCTCTTGAATTTATTAACAAACACTCGTATGCAATATAATTTAACGATTGAAATAATTAAAAAATCAAAAAAATAGTATCCAATTATAACTTTCAAATCAATCGTCGACAGATCCAAAAACCCTTTTAAGCAGATCGGTTACCCTTGCCGCCGGATTTTCCCTTATTCGCTTTTCCTCTGTCCCGATCTTTAGGAACAATCCGTCAAGAGCTTTACTGGTAAGATACTTATCGAGATTAGTTTCTACAGATTTGAAACCGGATATTTTCCCAACTGGAGAATTGGCTATTTCATTCCACTTCCCGACAAGTGTATTCCAGCTTTGAGAAGTAGATATATTACCCACCAGCTTTTTATCCAGGGAAGCTTTGATTTTTGGTTGATACAAATTAAACAAATCATCATAAGTAGTCCTGTGCAGATAACTTGTAGCCGCATCGTCTTCACCTTTTAATATGCCCACGGCATCATTGATAGTCATGCTTCTTATACTATTCACGAAAATAGGCTTAGCCTCTGAGACAGCATCCTCTGCTGCACGGTTAATCCGTAATAAAACATCTTCTATTAATTGTTTGCCACCGGGAACACGGCTAATATTATTCACAATAATATCAGCTTCAGGGGGCAAAAAAATTTTTACCAATTCATCCCCATAATAACCATCAGTAATACCAAGGATATCAACCGATTTATTAGTGCCAACAATCAGAGCTTCTTTGAGTCCCGAAATAATTTCAGACTGAGTTAGCGGCCTGCCCGGGGAACCCGCAAAATGTAAAACGACCCGACAATATGTTTAAATAGGAGCCCGAAATAGCTTTTACTTTATTGAAATTTCTATTGCAATAAAATTCATCCTGTCAGGATTGAAGCTATACAAAAGAAAGCTAATACATAGTACATTAACAACTGAAAATGAGATTATTAACGAAGTGTTATATGTTAGTGTAAAAAATTTAAACGTGACAGCTTTACTACCATACGAAAGTACATCTATAAAGTCCGCTGACTGCGTTATGTTTTTTACTCATGATTTATTCAGGAGGACTTGAACTCAAAATGGTTATTTATGAATAGTAAACTAACATTTGTAGGTCTGTCAGCGCACTTTCTATTCCATACTCTTAACTTTAAGGACAAACACTTCTATGGAGCACTACCGGACCAATCAGTCCACTTACTCTTAAATCTGCGTCTTTCGGGGGACCATTAATTGTCCATGTCTGAGTTTTACATTCCCAGCTGTCCAGAAGCATTCCGTTTAACAATCCATTGACCGGTCCTCCCTTTCCGGAGAGTCTACCAATATAACCGGCAAAATGAGCATTGGGACCTGATTCCGAAAGTTTGTCACATTCTCATCCGGTTCCTTCTGGTGGCGCAGAGCCATTTTTCATACCTATATTTACATGCCCGATACGTAAGATAGTCCATTTACCCGATGGAGCATTCCATTTCAGATTACCATGACTATCCATTTCAGAAGTAATATCAATAATTTTAATAGGATCAACAAAAGTAGCAGATGACTGATTGGGGTGTTCCCCTTCACGCACTATACTGCGCTAAGTCCATCCGGCTTCCAATTCCCAATTGTTTTTGCGCGCAAATGAAAACAGCCTTAATGATCCAAGTGACATACGACGTTCATTAACAATTGTAATCCGGTATGTTTTAATTCCCTTTACCTCATCGCAGGCAAGTGAAATAGGCTGATCATCCTGCCAATTACTTTGGGGTAAGTCAGTATCCAGTATCTCACGGATATTACCATCCGGTAGAACAGCATGAACTGTCACCGTTACACATGGCTCGTAACAAAAATCATGATAAAAACCTTCAGCGCTCGAAAATTCTATTGTGCGGACAGCGACTTCTTCAGGAAAGGTTACTTCTATCCAGTTAAAATTATCTTTAGTTGCGGGAGCAAGAGTTAAAGATTTTTCCAGGTTGCCGGTCAGGCAATCCATCCAAGCCAAATCCTGACGATTGCTGTTCACCAGTTTCAGTTTAAGAGGAAAGCCGGAGTCATCCAAAGGTGTAGGAAAAGTAAGTACGGTAACATCTTTAATATATATATTTATTATTAGCTTTTGTGTTGAAATTCAGACAAAGCTCAATATCATTGTAACTTGGAAAATTTAGAACAATTATATATAGATAGAGAGATATGTTTATCCTAACCATCATATTTTTAATTTACATCTTCAAATATTTTTCATACAGTTGTTTTATCGATCCGGGTTCACCAATAATAGTCAGTATGTCGTTTTCCAGCAACTTTGTATTA
>CAZTAL010000147.1:0-5639 GCA_964611525.1 uncultured Prolixibacteraceae bacterium | reverse complement strand
CCCAAATCCTGTATCATGTCGGTATCGGACGATGGTATTCATTTTCGGGAAGTAAGGAAATTTGAAACCGGATGGTTAAGCTTTACCGCGCCCCGAAACATAACCGTAAGTCTGGGGGAAATTACAGCACGCTTTTTCCGTTTGACCCTTGTCGATTCGATGATTGAACCAAAGGATATTCATTTTAAATTACTAAGTGAAACGCTTATTGATCATTGGCACATGAAGGCCGGTTTTTCTTATATCAGGGAACATGGAGGCGGAGCTCCTTTGTATGAAATCCCTGCAGAGATTTCTGTATCAGGCAAGGGATCTTTCCCGGGAAAGGATAACGTAATTAATCTATCGGAATGGATGGATGCAGACGGCCGGTTGAATTGGGATGTGCCCGAAGGCAAATGGTTAATTTTACGGATTGGTCATACTCCAACCGGACAGAAAAACGGATATGCCACCCCTGAAGGACGAGGGCTCGATAGCGATAAGTACAATCCAAAAGCGCTGGAAGTCCACCTGTCCGGAATGGTAGATAAAGTAATGAGTGACTCTAAACTATATGTCGGGAAGAGTCTTTCTGCCATCCATACCGATAGTTGGGAATCGGGAGCCGCAAACTGGACTGCTGATTTTCCGAAGGAGTTTAAAAAGCGAAGAGGGTATGATCTAATCTCTTGGCTGCCAGTAATGACTGGCGGAAGAGTTATTTCAAGCATTGAAGAGAGCGAACGTTTTCTCTGGGATATCCGACGAACCATTGCAGATATCTTTATATATCTTCATCTAAAGTATTTTCGTGAGTTAGCCCATAAACGGGGGGTTTTGTTCTCGTCTGAGTCTGCCGGGCGTCAACAATTCCTCTATGATCCCATATCATTTCAGGTATGTTCTGATCTTCCGCTGGGCGAGTTTTGGAACACCCCCCAAGAGAAGAGGCCACGACCCGATTGTAAGGCTGCTGCCTCGGCTTCCCATATTGCCGGGTTACCGATTGCAGGAGCAGAAGCATTTACCCAGAACAAAAACAACGGAGGTGCCTGGCTCGAATCTCCATATTTCCTTAAAGCTCTTGGTGACAGTGCATTTTGTTCAGGAATAAACAGATTTTATTTTCATCGTACGATAGCACAACCCGAGCCAAGCAAAAAACCGGGAATGACTTGGCCAAGAGTCGGCATTAATTTTGATACCACACAAACATGGTGGAAACCTGGTAAAGCCTGGATAGATTACCTTACCCGATGCCAATACCTTCTTCAACAAGGTGAATTTGTTGCAGATGTGGCAATATTGACTGATGAAGGAGCTCCTTCATCCTTGACTCGTACATACCATGAAAAAATTTGTGCCAACGACGAATATGATACATCTACGGTAACAGAAAGTACTCTTAGATATTTTAATAGAATGCATTATATTCCTCCATTTGGTTATGATTATGATTTTGTAAATGCCGATGCTGTTCATTCAATGGATGTAATAGACGGAAAGCTACATCTTCCGTCGGGAATGAAATATCAAATACTTGTATTACCACCCTCTGAAAGGATGACATTATCACTTGCACAAAAATTAATAAAACTGGTTAATGCGGGGGCTACTATTGTTGGTAAAAAACCTATCAAGTCACCGACTTTAAAGGATTTTCCTCAGGGAGATAAAGAGCTTTTGATTATTGTTAATAAACTTTGGGGGGATGACGATAGCGGAGAAGTAGAACGAAAAATCGGAAAAGGAAAAGTATTTAAAGGGGATTCAGTAAAAGAAGCACTTGATGCGCTCAATGTGGTGCCTGATTTCGAATGCTCGGCAGTTGCAAAACAAGCAGAAACACACCCAAATATTGATTTTATACATCGCCGGAGTAATTCAGATGATATCTATTTCATAAGTAATCAGCAAAACGAAAAGATTGAATTGGATTGTTTATTCAGGGTATCAGGAAAACAACCTGAATGCTGGTTTCCTGACACAGGGAAAGTGATAGCTCCTGTTGTTTTTGAAAAAGTTAAGGAAAGAACAGCTTTGACGATACGTTTAGATCCGTCTGGATCTGTGTTTTTCGTTTTTAGACAGAATAAAGCAGGAATCAACAAAGCTTCTTTAAAAAAATGTTTTTTCGATACGGAAATTATTAAAACAATCGAAGGTCCTTGGAAAGTTTATTTCGACCCCAAATGGGGAGGACCTGCAATACACAAAATGGAAAAACTACATTGCTGGACAAAAAGTAATCATGATGGCATTAAATACTATTCGGGAACAGCTACTTACCGTAAACAATTTAATATATCCCAAAAATTTTTGAAACAGAATAAATCATTATATATTGATTTAGGCAGGGTTAAAGAACTTGCCCGTCTCAAACTAAATGGGGAAGATATAGGCGTCCTTTGGAAACCACCATTTTTGTCAGAGATCACTCATGCAATAAAAGAAGGTGAGAATTTTATTGAAATTGAAGTTACAAATCTTTGGCCTAACCGGCTTATTGGAGATGCCAAGGTGCCTGAGAACAATAAGGTTGCAAGCGTAAACTGGAATCCGTATAAAGATGATTCTCCCTTGTTGGAATCAGGTTTAATAGGGCCGGTAACTTTGCAAATTGGCATTTAAAAATTATAGCGTTTTAAATCATGAATCACAAAATTATATATTTCCTTGTGCCGGCAAGGATCTTAGGTTCGGTAAAACATCTTTTGTTTATGTCAGGATAAAAATTGGTAAAATAAATTCATTTTGGATATCTTAGTGACATTGTTAAAGATTGAAAAAATGAAATTTAAAAATTGTAGTGGATTTACTTTTTTGCTGTTAATGTTTGTTTGTGTGATAAATATTAATGGCCAGTCATTAAAAATGCCTCCGCCAATTGAAGTGAGTAAAAATGAACCGATCAAATATGTTGGCTCAAAACAAACAGATCCGGTATTTACTCATGGGGGATTACGTCAAGTTGTGGGTGTACATATGTATCAGGCTTTACGGGCTAATCGTCAGAATCCGCCTGAAATTGGCAGCCGTACCGGATGGACTTATAATCATCAGCCATATATCTGTTACTGGAATAACAACTTCTATTTTCAGTACTTGAGTAATCAATTTACCGAACACCTTTCACCCGGCAGAACAATGTTAATGATCTCTAAAAATGGAACTGACTGGTCCAATCCCAAGATTTTATTTCCTGAATATTCGCTTCCTGAAATTAATTATAAAAATCAAAGGTCAGGAGAAATAATTAGTATGCCAGAAGGCACAAAAGCTGTTATGCATCAAAGAATGGGATTTTATATAACCTCTGCTAACCGTTTACTTACTTCGGGTTTTTATAGTTATTGTCCTATTTCACGTATAGGGCCTAATAATGGTCATGGCTTAGGGCGTGTAGTTAGAGAAATATACAAGGATGGTACATACGGGCCTGTTTATTTTATTCGATTCAACATACATGCTGGTTGGAATGAAAGTAATACCAAATATCCATATTATAAAGAAAGTAAGGATAAAGGTTTTATTAAAGCCTGCGAGGAGCTCCTTAATAATAAACTGATAACACTTCAATGGTGGGAAGAGGATAGAGCAGATGATGGATTTTATTCAATGGAAGTAGGTGAATATGAACCAAAGGCATTTAATTTTTATTTTCGTCCGGATGGAATTGCAGTAGGAATATGGAAAGATCAATTAACTGCTCTTAGTCCTGATAGTGGAAAGACATGGACAAATTTGGTAAGGTCAAAAACACTAAAAACCTGTAAAGCAAAAGTATGGGGTGAAAAAATTGATGATGGTTTATATGCTTTAGTGTATAATCATTCAGCAACGCGTCGGAATCGTTTCCCGTTGGTTGTAATAACAAGCAAAGACGGTTATGAATTTGATAATATGCTTTGTATAAGCGGTGAAGTTCCACCTATGCGTTATTATGGCTGGGCAAAAACTTTAGGTCCGCAATACGTTCGTGGTATAATTCCCTGCAATGGAAATCCTCCCGGAAATCACATGTGGAATGTTTTCAGTGTGAATAAGGAGGATATGTGGATTACTAGGACACATTTGCCCATAACAGGGAAGGTTTCTGAACATGTGAACCAGAATTTTGATAATATATCTTCGGTATCAGATCTTGCACTTTGGAACTTTTATGTTCCTAAATGGGCTCCTGTAAATGTTGTAAAAGTGTCAGGTGAAAATAATAAGGTTCTTCAGTTGACTGATGAAGAGCCTTATGATTATGTATGTGTAAAAAGACATTTTCCACCTTTGGTCAAAGCATCTGTTGAGTTTAGCCTGTTTATTAAAGATCTGGGCAAGGATATACTTGAATTTGAACTTCATAACGAAAAGAATGAAAGGGCTTTACGTTTACAGTTTAATCCTAAAATGGAAGGTCTGAATTTTGATCTGGGTGAAGTTGAAGAATGGCCGGTATCTTTTTCCCCAAATAGATGGTATGATATTAAAATTTTATTTGATTGTAAAAATGGCATCTATTCTTTATGGCTCAATGGGAAAAAGGTGAAAGATAAAATTGAATTCGATATTGAAACGAAAACCTTAGAAATGATGGTTTTCAGAACAGGTGCATGGCGATCAGATGTAAGGCAGTATCTTATTGATGGTGAGCCGGATGCTCCCGGACTGCATAGCGAGGATTTAGCAGGTGCTAACAGTAAGGTTCCGAAAAGTACTTTCTGGATTGACAATGTAAAAACCAATTCTTTTTAAAAGTAACTTTCTGTATTCTCCGGGTGTTTTTTCTGTAATAATTTTGAAAGTGCGATTGAAGTTTGAGATATTATTTAACTCGCATTCGTAAGCAATTTCAATAATATTTTTGTCTGATTTAGTAACTTACATGTATGTGCAATTCTTAGTTCGTTAATATAATTTATTGCCATTTTGCCTGTCTTTCTTTTAAAATAGTTATAAAATGAAGTTTTTGACATGTAAATATTTTTAACTGGAGTTTAACCAAATTGGCTACGATAAAATAGCATTTGTTTTATTGCAGGAATAAGGACCGGCTTGAAAAATTAATCTATATCTTTAAGTAAAATTAAAAAAGTAATAATCATGATTAAAAAAACAGTGTTGATCTTAATGTTTATTATTGCCGTTTTAACTTCTGTTTTTATGGTTGTGCCTAAAGAAGCAAGAGCTGATGAAAATACCAGAATATTTATAATGTTCCGTTCCGAAGGTCGCGGCCATGAAGTTGATTGGAGCGATAAGGATATGCAGAGCATACTTACAAATGAACAGATTCTGGATGAATTAAAAAAAAGATGCGAGGGAATTGAATTTATTGGAAAGACTGATCTTGTTAATGTTGGATCTGCCGTTAAAGTTCTGAATCAAGAGAAGAATATAGATGGTATAGTTGTATTTGGACCGCCGCCGGATGAGTTAATTAAAACCGGTTTACCCATAATAACCGTATTTCGAATGTGGCAAACATGGATGGCGTCGTTTCAATTTAAAGAATATAAAGGGAAAAAGGTTTTATTTGAATGTGTACCAATGGTACGTGACGCGGATAAATCTGTTTTTTCATCCAGAATGATAAATTTATCAAAAAAGATCAAATTGATTCAAGCCATTGCAAAAATGAAAAATTTAAGGGCATTGGTAATTAC